>JBGSWC010000224.1:0-2045 GCA_041752635.1 Pirellulales bacterium
CACCCATTTGTGGGTCGAGCGACCAGACGACGCTGCCATCGTGGGCGTCGAGGCAATTGATGATGCCGGTCGATCCTTGGGTGTAAACGCGATCGCCGACAATTGTCGGGGTCGCCCGCGGCCCGACACCGCCGAGGCCACCCTGCATGTCGCCCGGGTCGAAACGAACCTCGTCGGCGTGTGTCCACACCAGCCTGCCGGTCGCCGCCTCATAACAGGTGACGAGTTCCGAATCGCCACGCTGTTCCTGCGTCACCGCATAAGGCCCGACA
Source organism: Pirellulales bacterium (assembly GCA_041752635.1). Classification (GTDB taxonomy): domain Bacteria; phylum Planctomycetota; class Planctomycetia; order Pirellulales; family Lacipirellulaceae; genus JBGSWC01. Next base: position 273 of record JBGSWC010000224.1, read on the forward strand.
ATAGCGAACGCCGACCAACCGGCACCGATTGGCTGTTTCCACAACAATTCGGGAGCGTTCACATTCCAGTCAGTCGCGAGTCCGATGTTCGGTACCTCGGCACAGTATTCACGTCCCAAAAAACCGGGGTAGTCGTATTCACCCGGCTGCCAATCGATCGTGGTGTCCGCAGCGACATTGGTGGTTAATGACTCGTCGGGCTTCGCCTGCCATGCCCACCGCCAACCTTTCATGCGGGCGTCGCCGTCGTTGATGATGTCGATTTGCGAGAAGACAGCGATTGCCACAATCGCCACCAACGCCGCGCCCCCGCGAAGAGCACGAGATAATCGCTGCTGCAAAACAACCCAACCACAGACGCCGAGCAAAGCAAGCCAAAACAGCCCGTAACCGAGCACTGTGCGAGCGTCTCGCGGCAACGGCGAGACAAAACTGAGACCGCGAATCGCCAGCAGCGTCAACAAGAAAGTGGCGGGGACCCACCAGCGAATGTGGCGGATTGGTATTTGGTCGTTAGGAAGGTCTGCCGTCATGGAACCAAGCCAACTAGAATGAAAGACATCAGAATAAATGTATCGGGTCAACTTCGATCGTAGGACCGGCGACTTGCCGAAACAAGGCGGGCGGCGGGCAATTGGTTGAATTACGAATTTAAGAATAAACGAATCGTCGTAACCGGCAGCACCAGCGGCATTGGGCTGGCGATGGCGAGGCTGTTTGCAACGACTGGTGCAACGGTCGTTGTCCACGGCGGTCACTCACAATCGCGTATTGACACAGCGGTTGCCGAAATAGGTGGCGACACGACTGGCGTGCTCGCCAACCTCGCCACCATCGAGGGTTGCGAACAGTTGTTGGCCGATGTCGCGAAATGGGGGCCGGTCGATGTCTGGATCAACAGCGCCGGGGCCGATGTGCTAACGGGCGAAGCGGCTCAGCTTTCGTTCGCTGCGAAATTACAGCAAGTATGGGAAGTCGACGTTCGCGGAACCATGTTGCTAAGTCGAGGCATCGGTACGGCGATGCGCGCGCGGGGGTCTGGTGTGATCATTAACATTGGATGGGACCAAGCCAAAATTGGCATGGCGGGCGACAGCGGCGAGATGTTCGCTGCCACGAAAGGGGCCGTGATGGCTTTTACCAAGAGCCTCGCCAAATCACTCGCGCCCAGCGTGCGTGTCAACGCCATCGCGCCGGGATGGATTCGCACAAGTTGGGGCGACGACGCCTCCGACTATTGGAACGCGCGTGCCAAGGGCGAAGCACTCGTGGGACGCTGGGGGGCGGTCGATGACATTGCTCAACTCGCCTTGTTCTTAGCCTCACCTGCCGCGTCGTTTATCAACGGACAGGTAATTTGTGCAAATGGCGGCTTCGCCGGCCATTGTGATCCGACTTTCGAGGGATCATCGAGCGATGGATGATCGGCACTATCACTTTGTGACGGGCCGGCTGGCCGAGCATTCGCTGCGACGTGTTGTCGCGGAGTTGGCCGAGCAGCTCGACTTCTCGTACACGATCGACGTGTTGCCCATCACGGTGGCGGCACTAATGACGCCCGCGTGGATAGCTCGCAAGTTGAACATCCCTAGCGAAGCAACTCAAATCATCTTACCTGGCTACTGCGAAGGCGACCTGCAGCCGCTTTCGGCTTTAGTCGACAAGCGGGTTATTGAATTCGGCCCACGCGACCTTCGCCAACTTCCACAATACTTCGGACAAACGCCGCCACCGACCGACTACGGTCGTTATCGCACCGAGATCATCGCTGAA
>JBGSWC010000225.1:0-14244 GCA_041752635.1 Pirellulales bacterium
ACTCGTATAACCTCACCATCTTCTCTTCTACCACTGCTGGATAATTGTTCATCATTTCACCCTCCAACTTGACTGAACACACCCACTTCAATGTATCATGATGCAAGATTCAGGGAAGTTATTTTGCGGCCGTTCCTTACCTTGAGTCGCACGATTACTCCATGAACTTTTTCGAAGTCTTCGCACAGTCTTTCGATGGCCGCTACCAAGCCCAACTCTTCCAACACACCGGGTCGAAGGCCTCGCGCTAAACGCCGCACTTCCTCGTGCGCGGTAACGCCCACTTTGCGGAGATCGTGTGCCATTTGTTGCGCCGACTGGAGATCCTTTGCCGACTCTACCGTACCTAGCCCCACCAGTAAAGCCGTTAGTTGCTGACCGATTTCATCGTGCAAATCTCGGGCGATGCGCGCTCTCTCTTGTTCTTGACTTTGGAATAGTGAATGGAGCAAATGTCCACGTGATTCCGACAACCGGCGAAGTGGCTTTACTACCAGCGACCAAAGTACTGGAGCCATGACAAGCGTTAGAATGGAAGCATCCATTATTCCCTGCAACAAAGGCATCCTTGACCATGCCGGGAAGAGGGAAAGTAGCAGCATGATCGCTCCTTCCACAGCAAATGTAATCACGAGCACCAATCCGAATATCCAAAGCGGTGATCTCGAAGTCCAGGTCGTGATCGGAAGCTTATTCATTCCTCGTCAATTTGCATAATCCAGTGTTTACAACTCAACAGGCCTCTCTGGAGGCCGCTCGGGGGACACCCAACTCCCGCAACGATCTCTACATCCCCCCCGCATAACTCCCTAGATTTTACCCATCAGCTTACGAATCGCACAACTTGACGATGGCGGCCACAAACGTCCGCATCGCACAGCAAAGACCGCGGAGACAGCCGGGGACATCCAACTCCAGTGGGGGCTATCGTAGCCGCACGCAGGGGCGTCGAGTCGTTGCTGTGAACTTCCCAACATAGTCACAATCGTTTGTCGGGACACGATTTGGGAAAACAACCGGCTGGTTGCAGCGATGGCTGTCCCTCGTTGGCCGTTCTATTCCGCCGACATTGGCGGATGTGGCTTCCCGTTAACCTCCACATTTCGTTCATCATCGATCACGACTTTGTTACCTACCTTGAGGATACCGAAGTCCTGATCATTAAACATGAATCGAACCTCCGATTCGTTAACACTGTCGAGTTGAATCGCAATATCGTCACCCAAGGTAAATCGCTTCGTTGCCCGCGACTGCTGAGGTTCGACGAAATTTGCTTCAATTGCATCGTTGGTACTTGCGCCACCCGAATTGGCGCGGACACTAAAGTCAATCCCGAAGGCCTGTGCAGTCGCGATACCGTTGTCGTTTTTTACGAAGTCACCAGCGGTGGGGGGAAGTGCGGGCGTGGAAGTCTTGCCGCACCCTGCGAGGGCCAGCAGCACCAGTGCGAAGATTTTCTGCATAACGGGTCCTGTGTAGTTAGAGAAACTTGTGCGTAAAACAGTATATTCGCTGATCGCCTAACAAGATTGGGAGAAATATTTACGCGGGGAGTTTTCGACACCAGAGGCCGCAGTGGGGAACCACTGAGTGGGGACAACCATTCGAATCGCCCAACCTAAGGAATGACTCAAAAATAACTTCGGGATTTCAATAACGCAGAGGACGCAGAGGACTCGGAGAAGTTTGCAGCAACACTGATCGACGTTGATTGTCACCACTGCGTAGAGGCATGCCAGAGTTGTCGTTGGGTTGGAACAGCGCCAGTTCGCGATGCAACCTATTCCAGAGAACGCCAATGGACGCGGATCGTCGCGGATGGATTTTGATGGAAAATGCGATGTATGGCGACAGTCGCACCTCCTTGGGTTTGAGCCCTTAGCAAACTAGCCGTCAACGTACGATGCACGAACGCTGACTATCTGCGATAATCGGCGTTTATCGGCGCTGCCTTGATCAACGACTTCACGCTGTCCAGCCAACACATATGTGTTTGCTACGGATCAGCGATGACTCGTGTTGCATTCTCCGCGTTCTCGGTGCTCTCTGCGGTTAATTCTTGATGCCGGTAATCGAGGGAATGGCCATGTTATTATTGACCCGTTCTTAAGCGAACTTCGTGAGTCGCCACGACTTGTTGTCGTGAATTGAATTATGGCTGCGCGTTCGCGGCAGTTTTGGGTGGGCGACGCCGTTTTGCGCCCCGGGCCCGATTTTATCGCCGACTTCATTCGGGTCGAAGAAATTCGAACATCGGGGCCTTCGTGAAATTGGCGGAAACTTCGCCGAAGTGATCGAAATGATCGACCAGTGTCAGTTTGCGAACTGGTTGGTCGGCGCCGAAGTCGACCTGCTTGGTATCGACCCAAAATACCTGGGGGCTGAAAACCGAGTCGTAGTACAAGACTCGGTTTTCCAGATCGGTAACGGTTCGCCAAATTGTGGTCGAAACATTGGGGCGCTCGGCATCGGCGATGCCAAACGGGGCCGACACGTTACGCATCACGCTCATCATTGCAGCGACCGCTTCTCGGTCGGACGTTGGCCTCGGCAGATGCTTCACGTAGTAGGCTCCGCGGACGAATCGATCAGCCGGTTCGTGGGTTCCCGGCAAACGTCGGTCGCCACCAAAGCCGCGGTACTGCTGTAGATTTTCTAGTTGCTGGTCGAAAGAGGGCTGGTTGGTCATGACCACATGGCGACGATCGTGATAGAGCTTGATTTTGCCGTCGATGCACTCAATCACGGCCGAATCGCCGCTCGCGTCGTTTAGTGCAATGTGCACCGTCGTTGGCTTGCCGCTGCTTGGTTCCACCGCCATTCTTAATTGGTAGGGTTGCGTCTCGAATGACTTGACGGCTTCGTCGACCGTGGCGAATTGGTCGAGATAATACTGAACCCACATCGACATGCTGAGCCCCGGAATCGATTCGTCTCGTGGTCCGACCGACGTTTCCGGCAAATACAACAGGTGGCCTGCGAGCCCCTTCTCGTTAATCCCATCGGCCGTTCCGACATCGTAGGCCGTGATGATGAGGCTGCCATACTTGCTCGTCCAGCGCAGCGGGTTTGTTTGGGCTAGACCGCTTCGCTCCATGCCACGTGGCAGAATCCACATGTTGCTCTTGATATTTTCGAACCAATCCATGTTCCGGCCAACGATCGCCGAACGGCCATTGTCGTTCCACAAAATACGAGAACAAGTTTCGGCCGGTGTCGCGAACAACAACCACCCAAATACGACTGCTAGAGCCAAGAGAGTGCGAATCATCGGGGTCCCCTTTCTGATGGAAGCATCGAATGCAGCAGTGCCTACGAGAAGCCCATCGTAAAGGCGCAAACGAAGTCCCCGCAAGACTTCGTGGTGACCACGCCGTCGCCGTCATAAGTTGAGTTAGGCCGGATTTAGGCGAGAGCCACAAAACTGGCGGGCGGCACCTTGCGCTTTCGCATCGGCGTGCCGGTATCGCGCGCCACTTGATCAGCAAGCGCGGGCTTGTTTTGGCCTACTTCGGGCTACCCCACGGCCGATTTGCGGCGGACGTCGCTCAGGCGGATTACGTCCCAGGCGAGGCCCAGTTTTTCCATCGCGAGGATCATCCAGTAGGTCGTGTCGAATTCCCACCACTTGTGGCCCTGTGAGGCGACACGCTGGTAGGCGTGGTGGTTGTTGTGCCACCCTTCGCCGAAGGCGAGAATGGCGACCCACCAGTTGTTGCGGCTCGTGTCGGTCGTTTCGTAGTTGCGATAGCCCCACATGTGGCTGGCAGAGTTGACGAACCAAGTGACGTGCATGACCCAGACCATGCGAACGGCGAGGCCCCATAACATCATTGACATGCCCGAGTCGAAGCCTCCGGCGAGCCCCATCCACTGACCGTAGTAACCAATCGCGAACAGTGCGATTCCCGATAGGATGTGCGTCGGCAGAAACATGTGATGGATCAACATCATGACGCGATCTTTCATGATGTCGCCGGCATATTTTTTGAGGACCGTCTCTTTCGACTTGTGGCTCCAGTTGGGGAACAACCAGTTCATGTGCGACCACCAAGCGCCATCGTTGGGCGAGTGAGGATCGCCATGCTGGTCGCTGTATTTGTGGTGACGACGATGGTCGGCGACCCAAGTGACGGCCGAACCTTCGCCCGAAAGCCCGCCGATGAAAGCGAGCAGCCAACGGACCGGGCGGTAGGTCTTGAAGCTGCCATGGGTGAGCAGTCGGTGATAGCCCATGCAAACGCCGAGCGAGCCGGTGACGTAGACGAGCGCAAAGCAAGTGACGACGGCCTGCCAGGTGACGTAGAAAGGAGCAGCAAGCGCGAGCAGGTGAACAATGCCAATCCAGATGGCGATCGGCCAGTTAATGCCCAAGGCCCAGGCAGCGAAGCTGTTGGCGGCCGGGCGACCGTCGATTTCTTCGGGTTCGTTCTCTGGCGACCCGTTGAGTGTTGCTGGAGCCTCGCTAGCGGGCTTGAGATTTTTGTGCAGGGCTTCGCGAGGTGCGACCGAAAGCCCAGAAGACGATGCGGATTCAGGTGTAGTATGTAAAGACATGGGGTCTTTCTTTCCGTCACGGAAGGGGAGACTCAGAGGCGAGGGTGCGCAGGTCAGTCGGCGTCACACCGACAAAGTGACATTTCTGCCCGCGAGGGACAAGTGCCCGAGTACTCCATAGATAGTAGGCCTCTCGCGCGAGGCCGGGGATAGCTCAGTTGAGACAAAGTCGCATGAAAGTCACGAACTCTGACCAAAATGATACGGTTAGTACGGATTTCTTGCTACCCCGGTTCACCGCCACCATGAAACGCGTTGAATGCTTCGTTTTTTTGACGCGACAACGCGAAGAACTGCGGAGACGACGCATTTCCTTTACGAATTTCATTGAGGTTCGCAGTGGCTCAGCGGCCTTGCCACTAAGTCATTGCGTCGAAATCGTACCGCTGGCGGTGTTTTAACGCACGATCAGCACCGTGGTCCGCTGGAACGGGGTCCAAGCGTCGGGGCGGACACCCGGCATTTGCCAAGAGGCACCGTACATGCCCGTGAAGGGGGTTGCGGTGGTGCGGGGCCGAGCTGGCGAAAACCCATACCACTGCTGCGACGCGATGCGAGACATCCGTTGCTGGGCCCGTTGTTGGGCTTTCGCTTGGATGATCTGGGTGGGGGTCACCACCGCTGGTTGGGGGGGAGCGCTGTACCAGCTTTCGTCGTTGATATCCGTCGGCAATTCAGGCACTTGAGCCACGACAGGGGCCGAGGGAACGAGCGCAAGCAACAGGGCAGAGGCGGCGAACAGGCGAAACATAGCTGGCTCCTAGTACAACGAACTTGAGCAACATTCCGTTGGACAATTGCGTCTTGGCGAATAAGGGGGGGGACCGAGCACCCGGTCTGACGATAGCAACATCGGAAAGTTGCCTCGCCAGGCGACACTTTTGCAAAGCCAACCGATACGACCGGCGTTTTGATGGGAAACCTTGACGGTTAGGCGGCTTGCGCACTTATTTTTTCGTCGCGAGGGTGTAGAACCCCCCATGCAACGGTGTTACCATAGGGCTCAGAGTGCCAGCAGTGTGGTAAACTAGCTGACAGCGCTGTTGACGCGAATTGGACGAAAGCTGCCAAGATCGTTACCGCGAGAGCGAATGACATTGGTAGCAAACTTCGGTTCGCGTTTCCGCCTCACCACAAACCCGCCCGCGGAAGTTCGTTCATCCGCACGCAGGCAATCGAGTCGGCACGACGGCGGCCATTGTGCGTTTCCCTTTTTGTTTGATCGGAGATTTTAAGATGAAGAAATTTGGCCTGATGATGGTCGCTTTCAGCCTGCTTGGTTTGGCTGTTGGCTGCGGTGAACAGAAGACAACACCTCCGCCGGCCGCGCCGCCCGCCAGCCCTGATGGTGACGGAACGACAGAACCGCCGGCAAGTCCCGATGCAGATCCGCCCGCTAATCCTTCTTAGTCGAGTCGCAAAACGGCTCTATTAAAACTCGCACAACGCCGAGCGGTACTTTACCGTTCGGCGTTTTTGCTTTTTTTAGGCTGCCAAGCGGGCTGGTTGCGAGGTTGTCGGGCGGGGGCGGCTCATCAATCGGTCGGTCAAACGCAAGAGAGCCAGACGTTCAATAGCGACGCAGTCTGTCGCCGAAAGCCCGGTGCCACTGTGCCCCATCGAGCGGCGTACCGCCTGAGCCGCGTGGACCCGCAGGTAGCCGCGAGCAACCGCCGGTCGAACGTGGGCAAATTGCATCCGGCGACCAGAATTCAACAATCGTTCGAGGGCGACGTCGGCCACGCGTGATGCGGCTAATTCAAGTTGAGTGGGATTTATTCCCCACCGACCCAGCATTTTCCACATCGCCAGCCACCTGATTGTTTGAGTTGAATTGGCTCACTGCGGCAACGAACCCTCGTCGCAGTATTGCTGTCTTCTATCGAGTGGCGAACCGACGTAGATCAAGCGTGGGAGAGCGGGCCGCTAGGACCGGTCGAGCTGCCAAGCTCTCGCTAACTGAATCGTCGCGAATAACTGGTCAGGTCGCGACGCGACGGAAACCTAATGGCGGCACCAGACAGGTCGTCAAACTCACCCGATCTTGACTGGTTGCTGCGGGTTGCGTAGCTTTTGATGAAAGTGATGGCCGCTCGCGGCCGATACTTTGCTGTAGGGAAATTACCGCTGGTGGGTCTTCGCCCCAAATATTTTTGACGGCGCCGTGGCCAAGTGGCTAAGGCATCGGATTGCAAATCCGACATCCCCGGTTCGAATCCGGGCGGCGCCTTTTAACAAAACCCCGCGAAACAGCTTGTTTTCGCGGGGTTTTTTCGTGTCCGTCCGATTGCGTTCTGCCCCACTGGTTGTCAGTAGTTGCCCCCAATTTGCACAGCTTGCCAGAATTTGGTGCAACCAACGGTGCAACCAAGAATTGCCCGCGCGCCGTTGCGTGGTCCGTGCCGGTCGCGATCTGGCGTTGCTGATGGCCACTTGGTTGGGCGTCGAGGGGAAGCGACGGCAGCGAGTCGAGGGCGCCCGCCACGTCGAGTACTCGGGGGTCGGTGTAAACATTCATCGTGAGGTCGATAGTGCTGTGCCGCATCGCCGCTTGCGCGGTTCTTGGTGCGACCCCACCAGCCGAGAGCAGCGAACCGAAGCTATGCCGCAAGGCGTGGACGTCGAGGGTACGCCCCCGGTCGTCAGCTTTGGCAATGCCAGCGGCGGCAATGTCGGCGTTGAATACCTTGATAAGTTGCGGCGGTACGTTGAAGAGTTTTTCGCCGCGATGCGATTCTTGAGGCCCGAACGGAACCAAACCGCTCCCCAAGCCCCCCTTACTGTTCGCGCCCCCCTTGCCCCCCGGGGTCATCGGTAGCACGGTGCGGCTAGTGGCGTTTCGGTTGGCAATCCATTGTGCCAATTCGTTTGCCAAGTCGCCGCGTAGTGGCACTTCGGAGCGTTCGCGGTTCTTGGCGTTCTTGGCTTCGAGTATTGCGAACGGGGTCGGTACGTCGAGTACCAGCGAGCCAACGGTAAGCGAACCGAGTTCGCCACGTCGCAAGCCGGTCAGTACCAGCGTTTTGTAAATCAGTTGTCGTTCGCGCCCGGTGGCTTCGAGTTTGGCAACGAGTTCGGGGTTGCCCCTGAGTCGTTCGCGACCCCGTTCGATTGCTTGTGGCAGTTCATTGAAGGTCAGCGGGGCGAGATTCCAAGTATCGCGTTTGCCCTTGCGCTCGCCTTCGGGTTTAGCTTCGGTGGTTCGACCATACTCGGCAAGCGGACGCCAACGGGCGACGTACAGCAACCGTTCGAGTTCGCTGGCGGTCATCGCCCGGCGTTGTCGGCGTTGGTCGGCTTGTTCGTCCGCCTTTGCCACACGGTCGAGTGGATTTGCAGCGAGCCGATTCTCCACGACACACCAACCGGCAAATTGCTTAGCGACTTGTAAGTATTGATTTCGTGCCCGTGCGCCCATGCCTTCTGTACGTCTTTTCGCTAACCAGCCATTCAACGAATCAGCCGACAAGTCGCATAGCAGCTTCCAACGACAGTCATCGAATAATCGCCCCGCCAGGTAACGAAGGTTTTGCACATAGACGGGCGAGGTGTCCCGCGATTCGACGGCGGCAATGTAGTTCTCGAAGCTATCGCTAATCGGCAACCGCAACCAGTCGCGCACCGCGTCGTCGGTCTGCGACACAATGCCACTATGCACCCGCTCGGCCCGGTCGCTCAGTTCCTTGAGCACCGCTTGGGCACCATCTTTGCTTCGGCAGACAGTGGCGACTTCGCGGACAATGCCCTTACCATCGCGATACTTGGCAGTGTACGTTGACGCCTCGGTAGCGATTCGCTGCGAGCCATCCTTGCCAATCGTGACCGGTGCCGTCCGCTTGGTGCCGTTCTTGAGCTGCCAGCGGGCCATCTGTTGCCCCTTACGGACGAATAGCTCCGCACCATCGGGTAACCTGCGGGTGGTCGTTTTCTTGTAGACGGCGGCCACTATTCTTGCTCCTCGATTGGTACGAGTGTTAACCCGAAGTAAGTCGCCAGCTTGTCGGCCGCCGCGATATTGATTCCCGACTCGCCACGGGCGAACGGCATCAGCGTTTGCCGAAGCACCCCGGTTTCACGTTCTAAGCCGATGAAACTTTGCCCGTTGTCGTGTATCGCTTTGCGGAGCGTATCGGATATCGTCGGTGGTTTCTTGCGTCGCTTGGGCATGTAGATAAAATTACACGGCCTACTTGGCGGACGCAAGAGCCTGCCTTGTCTTTATTCGTGATTGCCGGAAAAGTGACATGACAATCGCAAACCAGTAGCGGATGAACAGCGAGCGTTGATGTGGCATCAGTGTCGAGCCCCGAATGGCTTGGCGAAGAGGAGTTGCTATTCTAACGCAGCGTGGATTCTTTCTGGAATGCTGCGCGCTTTTTTTGGAACGCGACGTTGATAAGACGGAAAAAAGATAACCACCGACGACAAGGAGTGGGGACATCGGATGTCTTAAGTCTTGTCAGTAGCGAGTGATGGCTCGTGCGAGGTTTCTTGATCACGTTGAGGGTTACCAGCCGCGTGCGCATCACGGCAGTCCCTGCAACGTGCTTGCTGTTTCACCCAAATCATTGCCCGGCGACCGGATAGTGGCTATTCGTTGCGACTTACAGTGAGCGCTCGGCACCGCTGCCCGCACCGACGTTCGTCCCGCTGGAGTTCAGTGTCCCCACTTGGTGCTGGAATGTACCCGACGAAAACGACCAGGGTCCGACATCGGAATCGACGTCATCAATTCCTTAGCAGTCAATTGGGGAATTCCCGGACGAGTGTTGAAACCACCAACGGACCGTCGGGTGCGGGCCGGTTGGGAGTGACAAGAAAAGATTCGCGAGTCCGCTAGTTGCTAACGGATGCTACGGCGCGTCGAAGAATGAATCGGACGCAGCAGCAACACTGTACTACCACCGTGAAAACCTGAGGTTACTCGCTCTCCAAAAATGCCTTCCACTTCTCAGCAAGCGATTGCTCTTTCGAAGGCGAAACTTCCGTCGCCGTTGACCCTGGCGAGACTTTGATCCAGTCGATTGTGAGTTCAAACGGGCCCGCTTGTTTATCACCCAGCACGACGCCAATCCCGTTGACCCGCGTGGGGTCGAGCGGCGAGTTACGGACCATTCGCCCGAACGACATGGCCACGAAGTCCTCGACAGGAATGTTGACTTCGGCCCACTCGTTTTTTACTGTTTCGAACGAGGCCCGATAGGAGAAGGCCATCCTGCGAGTCGGCGTATAGAGATTCACCGAATAGGTCCTGCCGTCGCCGCGGACACGCATGACCAGGTTGTCGCCGGCGACGAGACCAAATTTGGTTGGCTGCGAACGAACCGAGGCAAACCCACCATTATTCGCGAGCGACAGCGTGCCGAAGAATCGCAGCAGGTTGTCGTCGGTGATTTCGAACCTGCCATCCGATCGGCCCCCCATCACCCCATCGTTGACAGTCCCCCACTGCTTCGAGGCCTCGTCGCTATCGAAACTAAAAACAGTTCGAGCCGCATCCTCATCGGCAGCAACGGGTGTCCCGCCGACGAGTGATAGCAACAACATCGTGCGAAAGATCATATTCTTGTCCCTTGCCTTGACTATGAGCAAAATGTGCGATCCGGTGGGCTAGTTCACCCTCGATCTCGCCCGCACTACATAGTAGGAGGGAAAAGCGATTTGGCCCGCCATTTCGACTATTTTGGCACGGCTGGATGTGGGTTGGTGCCACTGAGGTGAAATTCGAGCTGCGTCGCACGATGAATCCGTCGGGGACTCGGGGCGTCGGATACTGACCGAATTGAACTGCACCGACACACAATGTCGAAGATGTGAATGGGCTTCACTATGACCCACATCGGCTGGTCTGGCGGGCTGGTTAACTAAGGAGGTCGTCACCACCTCAGCGACTTTGCGGAACCGGGAACTGAGCGAGGTTGATGCAACCGACGTCTCGAGTTGGCGAACCCTCAGCCAACAAGTGTAGTCGCCTTAAGTCGCGTACGAAGGAAGCGGACCCCGATTACAATGACCCCAGACCCGCGTGCCCCTTAGTCCACCGCAACGTGATAACGCCAACCGCCCTCATCGAATCGCCACGCGAAGCGGCCGACCTGCTACGCAGAGGGGGCCTGGTCGCGTTCCCGACTGAGACCGTCTTCGGGCTGGGAGTCGATGCAACGAACGACGATGCGGTGCGGAGGCTGTTCGCCGCGAAGGGCCGTCCGAGTGACAATCCGCTGATTGTCCATGTCGCGGACGTCAGCTGCTGGTCGCTAGCGGCGTCGGTCATCACGCCCAGCGCCGAAGCGCTGTTGGCGGCGTTTGCGCCGGGGCCGCTGACAGTCGTGCTGCCAAAACGGTCGGAGGTCTCGTCGCTGGTGACCGCAGGGCTCGGCACGGTGGGTGTCCGCGTCCCCGATCACCCGGTCGCTCGCGAGGTGCTCCGTCTCGCGGACGTACCCATCGCCGCCCCTTCCGCGAACCGCTCGGGCCGGCCGAGCGGCACCCGCTGGCGGTCGGTGCTCGAGGACCTTGAAGGGCGGATCGACGCCGTCTACCGGAAAGACGGGCCTTCCCTCGGAGTGGAGTCCACCGTTGTTGACTGCACGGGACCCGTGGCGACGGTGCTCCGCCTCGGCGCGGTCACCACTGAGCAGATCCGAAGTATCCTTCCGGACGCCCGCGAGATTACCGGTGAGTCACACAGTCTCGCCCGCGAAGGCGCCCGTTCGCCAGGCACAACGCACCCTCACTACCAACCGCATGCTGACGTTCGGTTGATCGACTCACCCGGGTCGGTGAACGTCGCCCAAGGCGACCGAGTCGCCTACTGCGGACTGTTGCCCATCAGGCAGCAAGACGCTCTGGCAATAAGCGCCATCTACGATACGGTTGGCGACTACGCGGCCGCGTTCTACGAGTTCTTGCGTGAGGCCGACCGTCACGGGGTGACAACGATCTACGTGCAATGGGCACCCGCCCACGGAATCGGCCACGCGCTCCGAGATCGGCAACTGCGGGCCGCCGGCGAGCGGTGAGTTTGGCAGTAAAGGTCTTCGAATCCTCAAAGAAGGGGCGATGGTTGGGCAAGAAGGATTTCCGATGGCAACGGTTCGCCAGTCTCAGCAAATTCCGACTCCAGCCGATGTGCAGCGGTCCTTCTTCGCCGAAGACACCTCGTTCAGTTCGCCGAGAGCCCCAGCCGCTGTGACTGATGCAACCGCTGCGGCTGGGAGGCATCGGTAGCTGCCACGGCAGGACCAAACTTGCCAAGCCAGTTTGGCTCTGCTAACGTTCGCTAGTGCCCCGAAAGTTAGTGGGATCGCGGCGAGTCGACACAAGTTTCCGCGACATGGGAAGTAGCTGCGGGTTGCCCCCTCTAGCCAACTTCCTCACTGGCGTAGGCACCGCTAGGTGTTACGACAGTATATCATCAACGGAAGAATCGACTCACCCGACAGGGCGTACTTTGATGGACCACAACGAGATTCTCCGAGACCTTGATGGTGCACCCGCGGTCCTTGTTTCGGACTTCGACGGGACGTTGGCCCACCCCGACTTCTATCAGTTGGTGCGGGCGCAGTTGGTGCCGGATTCAACGCCCGACTACTGGCGAGACTATCGGGAAGGAGCCATATCACACTTCGACGCGTTGAAGCAGTACTTCATCGCCGCCGAAGGAGGCGAGTCGGCACTCGACCAGGTGATAGACGCCATCGCGCTGCCCGAAGACTTGCCTAGCCTCGTCGCCCGCCTGCGAGAACTTGGGTGGGCCGTTGTTGTCGTCTCGGCTGGCTGTCAGTGGTACATCGATCGCTTGCTCGCGCGGTCGCGGTGCGAACTCCCGGTAATCACGAATCCCGGCGCGATCGAGGCAGGCCGGCTTGTAATGCGGCGCCCCGTCTCGTCACCGTTCTGTTGCGAAGCGAACGGAATCGACAAGCGTGCGGTGGTCGAGCAGCTCGTCAAAGCGGGCACGCGGGTCGCTTACTGCGGCGATGGCTACACCGATCTTCCGGCGGCGAAACTGATCGACAAGCAGCACCGCTACGCCCGAGGTGACCTTGCAGTAGCGTTGGACGAAGAGCACTTGGCATATCACCCGTTTTCAGATTGGAGAGAGGTCGTCGAGGGCTTGGCGGCTTCCTCGGCCTAGCCTGATGTCATACGCAATCGCCCGTTGTTTGAGAGACGGTTGAGTTCACCATATCTAATCGCCAGAGGGAGTGCTCTTGAGGTCCGCGCAGGTCGACATCCCGTCATTCGTTCGCATCAAACCGGGAGCTCTCGGTCGATTGGGCGTTTACGCTGCGCGTCATCAACGTAGCCGCCCGGCGTTATTCACGAGTGCTGGCCTGCCCGCGGCGATCCTATCAACGCTTTACGCCGGCTTCGCGGATCAACGCGTCGCCTTCGTGCTCGAACGTGAAGTCGCCGAGCCGAGTTTCGATGCGGCGGCCGACCTGCTCGCCGAGCTGCCAAGCGGGTGCGATGCGGTCTTCGGAGTCGGCGGCGGGCGCGCGCTCGACCTGGCGAAGTATGTCGCGAGTCTGGCCGGTTTGCCTTACTACTCGACGCCGACGTCGCTGTCCAACGACGGATTCAGCGCTCCGCAGAGCAGTTTGCTGCTAAAGCGTCGTCGCCGATCGCTGCCGTGTCGAATGCCGTTCGCGGTGGTCGTCGATACGTTAGTTTGCAGCGAAGCTCCGGAGATGCTTTGGCTATCGGGGGTCGGGGACCTGATCGCCAAGCTGACCGCAGTGCAGGATTGGAAGCTGGCCTACCACGAGCGTGGCGAGCCCGTCGACGACCTAGCGGCATTGCTATCGACCTCCACAGTCTACCAGTTCCTGGCACGCCCGCATCGAGACACCGAAAGCCTCGAAATGATGGCAACCGCCTTGATGCTCAACGGCGTCGCGATGGCGATCTGCGGCTCTTCTCGCCCTGCGAGTGGAGCCGAGCACGTTATCTCGCATGCTCTCGATCAACTCAGCGAGCGACCGCGATACCACGGGTTGCAGGTGGGAGTGGCTTCCTATATCACCAGCCGGCTGCATCGAGACGTCCACACAGAGACCATCGCACGGCTATTTGACGATACGGGGTTCTGGGAAGGCATTCGTCATGACCCATTCTCGGCCAGCGAGTGGTCCGAGGCAGTGCGCATCGGCTCGCAGAGCCGACCTGAGCGTTACACCGTGCTTAACCACCGCGACTGTCTCGTCGAGGTCGAAACCATGATCGCCTCCGACCCAAACCTCGATGGTTGCTTTGTCTAGTACGCGAGGGTGACGCACCGCGACTCGCTTTGGCTAGTTGGTTTGTGATGGTCGCGAGGAGCTGGTTTCCCGCTTGTCACGGCACTGATGCAGTCTGCGTGCGTCGATCATTCGGAGGCAATGGTTGGACCAAAACCAGCATTTTCCCGTTTAGAGCTCGCTGCGGAGTCTTGGCGGCGGAAACACCGCTGCAAGTAAGCTAGATTACTTCCAGCGAGCGGCTGATGCAGCCGACGTTCGCTTTGGCGGCAGGACATTGCAAGCGGTATCCGCCCGAACGCGACACCGCTTATAGCATTCCACTAACCCCGGCTTTGTGCGTATCGCAGGAACGGTGGCCTTTCACCGGCCTGGAGTTTCTGCGGTGCGGAATCACAAAGCCGCGCGCGGTATTCTTTGAGAATGGTAGACAGCGTGGCGT
>JBGSWC010000226.1:0-13942 GCA_041752635.1 Pirellulales bacterium
CATTCCCGCGCAGGCGGGAATGACGTGCTCAAAAAACTTCGGGCGCTCACGCTTATGGCTCGTCTAGGGTAAGCTCGTGTTATGGACTCACAACAGCCAAAAAACGTTTCCCTCGCCCGTTTCGCGGCGCTTATCGTCGCACTGCTGGCGGTGCTCGTCGCCTATCGCTTTTTAGACGGCGGCGGTCAGCAGGAGCCAGGCAACGCGCCGGTCACTGGCGAATCGGTCACGATAGCAATCGACCGAGGCGACGGCGAGAAGCTCATCGAGACACCCGTCGATTGGCACGAAGGGATGACCGTCGTCGATGCCATGCACCAAGCGAGCGCTGCTGGTTCGTTTGATTTCGAGTCGCAAGGTCGAGGTGAAGGGGCGTTGGTTACGCATATCGACGGCGTCGCTAACGGCGGAGCCAATGGGCAGAATTGGATCTTCGATGTCAACGGCGAACAAGCGCAAGTCGGCGTCGGGGCCTATCAACTCAAGTCGGGTGATCGCGTCTTGTGGCGGTTCGCTGCCTACGAGTAGAATCGGGCGGAGTTATGAACATCCAGGGAGAAGTCGCTGTGCAAAAAGTAAAAACTGCCGATTGGCTAATGATCGCTCTGCTGGTGCTGGTCGCCGTCGTCGGCCGGGTTTATCGTCCCGAGTGGAATTTCACGCCGTTGGCGGCTGTGGGGTTGTTCGCCGGATTTTTTCTGGGCCGCGGCAGCATGGCAGCGCTGGTGACCATGTTCGCGCTAGCGGTCAGCAACCTGTTTGAACCGGCTCACACCAACTGGCTAGTCGCAGCGAGTCAATACGCTTGCTTCGCGCTACCCGCATTCGTGGGAGCCTGGCTGCCGAGATCGATGAGGGCGTGGCCTTTGTGGATGGCTGGCAGCGTTGCTTCGTCAATCGTCTTTTTTGTGGTGACCAACGGGGCTGTGTGGATGACCAGCAGTGCTTACGCCCCGACGATGATTGGCCTTGGCGAGTGTTACGCGGCCGCGGTGCCCTTTTATCGCACGATGTTGGCGGGCGATTTGTTCTGGGCTACGGCGCTGTTTGGAACATGGGCATTGACGACGCCAGTTTACGCGACACGCTCGGCGTAACGAATCATCACGCGGAGCATGGTGCATGACGCATCGAGAGTAACTCGACGCGCCCTGGTTGCCGGAGCGTTGCCGGAGCCAAACTTCACCCACAGATTCTGGTGACAAGGCAAAGGTGACCCGGCAAAAAGGCTGAACGGGGTCAGGTTTGAATGGCACTGCCGTGTGCGACTGCGCGCACCCCAAGCCGGTGGTGGACGAAGCCCACAAACGCGTAATGTCGCCGAGAGCGAATGCCCAACTGCTAATCTTTTTTGAGTTCGAGCATGGCGTTGCCCAGAGCTTCGCCGATGCGAGTGAACCAGATACCGCTGCCGTAGTAGTGGTAGCCGCGGTCGCTGCCGACCTTGTTCCACTCTTCGACATGATCTTGCCAACCATCGATCAACTCTTCGGCCTTCTTGTCGACAAGCACGTCGGTCGGTACCGCTTTGACGTTGCCCTTAAACTCGGGAACTTGCTCCATCGCGAGTTGTGCTTCTTGTATTGTCAGCGTGGTGCCATCGGCTGGCTTCGATCCATTTTGACCCAACAATCCAATCACTACCGGTAGCTTCGGCGCGTTCAGTTCGCTACGAACGTCCTTAATCAGCGCTTCCATATTCGCGGCATAGAAATCTTGTCCACCAAACTTATCGTTAAATCCTTGGAACCACACAAAGCCTTCGAGCTTCGGCTGTTTGCCGGCAAGCTCGGGAAACTCTTGGTCGAGATTCGCGAGTGTCGAGTTGATCTCTTCCATCATCTTTTTATAGAACACGCCGTACCCAGCTTTCACGTCGTCCATGGTCGGCAATGGCTCGTTGCGGTTGTTTCTTTCGTTGTTCCGCTTCACTCCCTCTTGCTGACCCTTGAGTTCGTTAGCCAGGTATTCGTCGCTTGGAAGACCTGCCGAAGGAGAACGGAAGTCTTTCATAATCGACTTACCTCCCCAAGCGGCTTTGATGAGCAGCACTGGCTCGTCGTACTTCTCGCCCATCGCGTGGCCAAAAGCTAACTCCAGCCCGGTCTTGTCTGGCGAACCATAGCCAATGGTCAACGGTCCCTTGCGATCGAGGAATTTAATGAACACATCGTCGCGAACGGTCCACTCGTCGCCGGTGCGATACTTGGCGTAGAAATCCTTGGTCTCGGGCGCGGTGGCCTGATAGTCGAGCAGCTTGTTGGCCGCCTTCCCCTCCATGTTCGATTGCCCTGCGAGAATAAAGACGCGAACGACGTCTTCGCCTCGCGTCATCGACGCAGGTAGCAAAGCAAGAGCAGCAATCACAAGCAGCATGCAAAAATGTTTCAACATCGTAGGCCCCTGGTGTGAATGTGAAGTACGCCAACTAGTATGGCGAAACAGGGGGCTCGAAGCAACTTCGATGGGCACTGATGGCAATCCGTCGCAAATATAAGTAACCTGAAGGCTGCAAATTCCGATATTCCTGCCGTTTTGAAAGAGCCACGCATGCTTGCCAGATTCACGCCGCTGAACGTCTTTGCTTTGTTGCTACTCTTCGTCCCCGCGAATGCAGGGGCCCAAGACGCCGCTGCCCAAGCGAATGCTGCCCCGAAGCTCAAGCTGCATAATATATTTACCAGCAATATGGTGATTCAGCGCGACAAGCCCATTGTGATTTGGGGCTGGGCCACGCCGGACAGCAATATTTCAGTAAGATTCGGCGAGCGAACCGCTGTGGCAAAATCCGACGGCACGAGCGGCGTTTGGGAAGTTACTTTCGAACCGCAGGCGGCAAGCACTACCGGACAGAAACTCATTGTCACCAATGGCGTCGATACGATTGAAATGGACAACATCGTCATCGGCGATATCTGGGTGATGTGGGGTCAGAGCAACATGAAGTGGTCGCTCGGCAAGTCGCAGAGTGCTGATTTCGAGCTCGCCCAGGCCCATCTGCCCTTGCTCCGCGGATACAGCATCGCTCCCAGCGAAACGCAAACCGAAGCGGCCGACCTCCGCCCCGATGCCGTGAGTGGTTGGAGTGTCTGCACACCCGAAACGGCGGGCGACTACTCGGCGATTGGCTATGCGTTTGCCTCCCGCGTGCAGCGAGCGCTCGAAGTACCGATCGGCATTATCGACAACGCCCGCGGCGGGGCGTCGCTCGAATCGCTGGTGCCCGAGCACATGTTCGACGACGATCCGATCGCCGCGCGGTACAAGGAGTCTGTCGAAGCCCGGATCGCCGAGTTCGACATGGACCAGAAGATCGAAGAGGAATACCAGAAGCAACTTGCCAAGGCGAAGCAGCAAAATCTGCCCGAAGAAAAATGGCCCAAGAAGAGCGACATCTCCATCCGCTCGTGGAACATTCCAGGCGAGAGCCCCAGCGACATGGGCAGTTGTTACAATGGCATGTTCGGACCGTTCAAGAAAATGAACATCAAGGGGGTGTTGTTCCACCAAGGCTACAACAACGCCATCGGTGGCAACTGCCGGCCCAAGCTTTATCGCGTGCTGATGAAATTGATGGTCGACGGCATTCGTGAAGACTTCCGCGACCCGAATCTGCCGTTCGGCGTGATCGGCCTGTGTGCCGGGGGCATCTCGCAGACCGACGAAAACTTCGAGGTTTGGTCTGACTCGACGCAGGCGTACATTCGCGAAGCGCAGCGGCTGGGCTTGGCCGACGTCGGCGACCCCGAACACACCGGCTACATTCCTCCTGATGACGTGCAGATTCCGGGGCTGCATCCGGTCAAGAAAATCGAGCACGGCACGCGTGCCGCCCGGTGGGCCTTGAGCCGTGTGTACGACATGAAGATCGACTGGGAAAATGCCGAGCTGGTTTCTGCCGAGCGCGAAGGTGACACCATGGTGCTCACGTTCGATAAGAAGGTGATGCCCGACGACATGTCGAACATTCCCAAAGGCTTTTCGGTTGCTGGCAAAGATGGTGCGTTCTATCGGGCCTACGCGCGCTATCCGGTGACCAAGGATGACGGCATTTGGAACACGGCCAACAAAAGTTACGACGCCACGAAAGTCATCGTCTGGAGCCCACTGGTAGCCGAGCCGGTTGCTGTTCGCTATAGCTGGGCGGCCAGCCCCACGGGCAACCTGAAGGTGAACGGCCAGCCGTGGCTCCCGCTACACAACTTCCGCACCGACGAGTGGGACTTCCCCGAAAGCGACGACCCGACAGTGAGCGCCTACGACCGCGCCACCAGCCGCGCCGAAGCAGCCGCTGCCGAAAAGCGGAACGAAGACCGCAAGGCCGTGGAAGCGGAGCGGGCAGTTGAAATCAACGAGCGACTCAAGACGCTGGGTCACCTCAAGGCGAGAGATTGAGCGGTGGCCGCTTACACGAGAGTGTGTCGTGATGCTGCAGAATAATCGCTGTCGGCATTCACAGTTAGTTGGAGACATTGAGAACTCTGCTAGTTTGGTGGCAAGGAGTTCGGAGGTGCTATCAGAGTCACCGTGGGCGAGCTGTTTGCAACCAACTGAATGGTTGTGGCGGCAAAGTTTTTGCCAGCGTCGACTGCTTGGACCATACCAATTTTTAGGCCATGCCAAGTAAACACCCGCTCTCATAGTGACGATGATAATAAAGTGCGCGTAATCGGACCGCGCAATTCACCACACAGGGTAACGACCGCCATGTACTGTTCGGATTGTGGCGAACGCGCGACGGGCAAATTCTGCTGTCACTGTGGACATGCAATTGGCCGCGAGCAGCCGACGGTCGACTGGCGTGAATCGCTCGATTACCAGGTCGTTTCAACCGTGCCCGAGGTCCGCGATGCGGTCGCGCGGGCGCTTCGCACCGCGCAGCAGGGCGTCAACGGCTCACAGGTACTTCAGCTAGCAGACGGCATCGCTTCGTCGTTCACCGGTGGGGTGTCGAGCCTCGCCGTTGCGAAGATTGCGCAACCTTTGTACGCCAAAATGGGTCTGCGGACTTGCAAACAACGGTCGGAGTTCGCCATGCAACCGCCCGGCGAAGCAATCGCGGGAATGCTCTATGCGCTGGCTCAACAAGGACTCACGCCTTACGACGCGACTCACAATGCCGAGTCGTGTGTGATGCGCGTGGTGATGCCGGCCGATCTCAAGCTGCTCGAAGGGGTGCTAACGGTAACAGTGAAACGCCACGTCGCCGGGGCTCACATCACGGTTGCGGCACAGGTTGATGGCCAATGGATCGACTGGGGCGTTTGCCAACACCGCATCGATAAGTTGTTTACGTCGATTCAGCGAGCCGCTTAGCGGCACGCTACGAGGGCAGTTCGCTCGCTCCGGTGCGTAGCATCAGCAGTCGATCGAATCCGAGCGCGACGCCGCTCGATGAGGGGAGTCCTCGACTCTCCATCAGTCCCAATAGTCGCTCGGGCAACGGAATCGGTTCGCGGCCATCGGCGACGCGAAAGTGGTTGGCGGCCACTAATCGCTCGCGCATATCGGTCGCGTCGGTTAATTCGTGATATCCATTGGCGAGTTCGACGCCGGCAACAAACAACTCAAAGCGTTCGGCCACTTTGTGGCCTTCGGCGTCAATACTCGTCTGTGCAAGCGCCGCCTGTCGGGCGGGATAGTGGTAGACAATTTCGGGCGCATCGCTGCCCAACATGGCTTCCACACATTGCGTGAGCAGGACATTGAGCAGGAAATCGGGGTCGGTTACCTCAGAGATCGCCGTGAGCGATTGTGGGGCGTGGAGCGATACCAATTCATGCAGTTCTGCAGAACCGACCGCGTGGGGATTGAAGCCGAGCGTTCGTTGGAATATTTCCGCATAGCTGCTTCGCTTCACGTCGGCACAATCGAGCGTGGCGCACGCCAATTCGGCCAGCAAGTTCATTCCCGCCTGCATGTCATCGCCGGGGCGATACCATTCGACCATCGTGAATTCGGGGCGATGAAGCGGCCCATAATCGCCCGCACGAAAGGCCGGGGTGATCTGGAAGATTGGCCCCGATCCCTCACACAGCAGTTCCTTCATGGCGAGTTCGGGCGACGCCTGCAAGTAGTGCCGCTCGCCGCGCGATGCGAAAGTGAAAAGGTCGATATGAGTTTCAGCAATTGCGTCGGTTCGCGCCAACGGAGTGGCGACTTCGAGAAAGCCGCGTTGTTTGAAAAACGCGCGCAAGAGATCGAGCAACTCGAAGCGTTGTCTGAGATATTCAAGCGACATCGTTTTAAGCGCCACCAACGTGGGCTTTGAAAACACTCGATGCTTCAACTTCCTGACCGGGCAGGATCGGTGGCATCGGGCAGTCGAGCAGATCCGAAATCCCGCGCAGTAGCTCGGCCTCGGCGACCTTGACTTCGCCATCAGCACAAATCACGGCGGCACAGGCGTCGACGATGCGGCCGCGATGTTTCTCGGCGACGCGCGCGAGTTGGTCGAGCGCCTTCTCGACAGCACTGAGGCTACACTCGGTGCGCGGCGCCAGCTTCAATTGGACCTCCGGTAATTGCTGCGCCGCTGTTGCGAGCGCCGCCGCGGCTCTGTCGGCACTGTGGCCGACATGGGCAATAG
Organism: Pirellulales bacterium; assembly: GCA_041752635.1. Classification (GTDB taxonomy): domain Bacteria; phylum Planctomycetota; class Planctomycetia; order Pirellulales; family Lacipirellulaceae; genus JBGSWC01. The sequence continues at coordinate 6,590 of JBGSWC010000226.1, forward strand.
TAGACAGCAGAATCGACAGCGGTTCGCCCAATTTGGCGAGTCCATAATAATGAATGCGCATGTGCCGCTGATCGCGATACTCACTGGCGAGGTGTCGCTCGAGCACCCGGCCAAGTGTCCACTCAAACAACGACAACCGGTTGTCGGCTTCGATGAGCGAAGTGAGGCAAGCGTCGAAGGCTGTGTATTGCGGCGACGACATCGATCGCAGCGCCGGCAAAGTAAGGTCGAGCAACGGCAATCGGGCACGGGCATCGAGCCGTGCGATAATGGGCAAGAGTTTGCGGAGCGCTTCGATCGACGCGCGATCGGCTTTGGTTTCGAGTGCGGCAAGTTGTCGCTCGCGGACCGAGGTCTCGCTGTCGAGCAACAGCCCAAATACCACAGCGCGGGCACCAAACGGTTCGCGTGCCGCGCCGAGCAATTGCGGTGGAATCTCGGCCAGCAATTCGCGGGCGTACTGCTGGTGTTGTTCGGTGAATTGGCCGATATTATCGGCCGCATTATCGACGGACCTTAGGTCGACTTCATTCGTCGGCTTTCGCGGTGCAAGTCCAGCCGCTTGGGCTGCATTGCCGACGAACGCGGCAGCCTCACCGGCGTGGGTCGCCATGCTCGCTTCGGCGGCGACCTGAGGATAGGTGCCGTCCCACCTCGGGTCGATTGCAAGTATGCGTTTCGCAAGTGGCGGATGGGTAGCCATGGCGCTCGTGAAACCCTCCCAAACGCCAGTGGCAAAAAACATGTGGCTCGCCTCGGCGGCGGCGGCGGCCTTGAGCTTTGAGCCAGCCATCAATCCACCAATACACTTTAGCGCGCCGGCGATTCCATCGGGGTTACGAGTGAACTGCACTGCTGAGGCATCAGCCAGATACTCGCGTTGCCGCGATACGGCCGCCTTGATCAACCCACCCATCAAGCTGCCAACAAATCCGAGCACGATCAGGGCGATACTCACCACCAACAACACCAATACACTATTGCCTTTGTCGCGGCTGCGTCCACCGCTGTAGGCGGCAGTTCGAAGCAACATTTGCCCCAGCAACCCGAGCAACAAAATTCCGTGCAGAATCCCAATCAGGCGAATGTTCATGCGCATGTCGCCGTTGAGCAAGTGGCTGAACTCGTGGGCGATGACACCTTGAAGCTGATCGCGGTTGAGGTTGTCGATGGCACCGCGAGTGACACCAAGCACCGCATCGCTGGGTGAATAGCCTGCCGCGAAAGCATTGATACCTGGCTCGTCGAGCAAATAGACGGGTGGCACCGGCACCCCTGAGGCGATCGCCATTTCTTCGACGACATTGAGCAATCGTCGTTCGTGCAAACCGCCGTTATCGGCATGGAGCCGCCGGCCACCAAGCTTTTCGGCAACCGACTGACCGCCACCCGAACGGAGTTCGGCCACTTTCCAGAGTGTGCCGCCACCCACGAGCACCAGCGCACCCGCCCCCGCCATGAACGGAATCTCCCAAGGGTAGGTCGACTTACCGGAACCCGGTCGCCCACCAAATGCCTGGCCATCGAGCAACTCTTTGTAGTCGGGGCTATAGCTGCGTGTTTGTGCCACAGCGAAGGCAGTGATGGCAAAAGTCGAGCCGACGATGCCAACGACCGCGAGCAAAAACATCACGACGAGCCAAGCCGTGTTGCGGCGAGCTGTTTCTTGACGCTGAAAGAAATTGGTGGCCATGCGTTTGTTCGCCAATTCTGTGAGTGTCGTGTGCGGTCGAACTTGATTTTCGTGGCCAGCGGCGCGGAGTCTAGGGACCGACGATGCTTCGTCTATTCGCTGATGAGGTGGCGATCTTGGTCGGCAACTTAGCCCCGATACTCGTCGGATTCGACTCGTTTTGGAAAGCGACGGTCACCCAATAGTCGATAAGTGCGTTGCTTTGACCCCGCCCATGGCCCATAATTGGTGGTTCATGCACTCGAATGAGAAAGACGAGGTCACGAGATGAAAACCCCGATCGCCATAATCGTCGCGCTCGCGGCGCTAGGGATTTCGACCGCGGCCCTCGCCCAGCAACCGGGCGATGCCGAGGAGCTGCCAGTGCCAGAGGAAAAAAGTGTGCTAGTGCAGCCGGAGTCGACTAACCAGTCGACTAACGAGTCGCAACTGCAACCACCTCCGCTGCTCGTTCCACCCGAGTCTCCCGAAACAGTCGACGACGACAGCCTACGCTCTCGGATCGAACAGTTTTTGCAATTTCCATCGCGTCCGGATGCCGCACCTGAGCTGGAGCGAGCCCCACCTGCTGCACCGAGCGTCCCTCCCCAGCAACTGTCGAACCGGCGGCTCACCGCGCCGGCGGCTCCAAACCTTGGTGTGCCGAATGGGGAAGCACCCGGCGTATTCGTTCCGCCACCAGCCGACCGCGGCAACGGGCCGCTGCTGGTGAATCCGCGTGTGCAAATCGCTCCACCGGTGGAGGGCATCGCGGGCCGTCCGGCCCAAGTACGGATCAAAGATGGCGAGAAGCGATTCCCGGGGGCTGTGCCGACCACCGTCAAAGTTTATGCGCCACACAATCCCAAGCGAGAAGCGTTTGGACTCGCCAGTCCTCAGTTCGTCGAAGTGTGGGTCCCTCCTTTTGCTCCCCGTGAAGTGAAGCGCAATCGCGACGGTAGCGAAGTCAAGCTCGACTTTGGTGACTATGAAGTCGAGGTTCACTTCCGCCGCGACGGACGCATTGAAGTTGACTACGACGACTGATCTAACGACAAAACTCAAGGTTGGCTCTGAACTATGAAGACTCTGCTGGCGCTCGCCTCGTGCGCGTTGATGGTCTCGCAAGCTCGTGGCGAAATGGTGCCACCTGCCGACTTCGTAACACACGACGACCTTGAGGTCACCGTCTGGGCCACGACGCCCCAGTTCTTTAACCCAACGAACATCGACATCGACCGCGATGGGCGAATCTGGGTCACTGAAGCGGTCAACTATCGCAACTGGAACAACAACCTCGACATCGAACGTGCCGAGGGAGATCGAGTCGTCGTACTGACCGATAGCGATGGCGATGGTCGGGCCGACAAGTCGCACACTTTCGTGCAAGAAAAAGAGCTGGTCGCACCGCTCGGCATTTCGGTCATCGATAACAAAATTGTTGTCGCCTGTTCGCCTAATTTGATTGTCTACACCGACGTCGATCGCAATCAGAAGTTCGATCCGACGATCGACAAGCGCGAGATACTGCTCACTGGATTCGGCGGCTATGACCATGACCACAGTTTGCATTCGGTGACTGTTGGCCCCGATGGCTATTGGTACTTCAACGCCGGTAACGACGGGGCACACACCGTGACCGACAAGTCGGGGTGGACACTGCGCGCGGGCAGCAATTATGGCGGAAAAAACACCGCAGGCCGCAAGAGCGACGATGGCCGCGTGTGGGTCGGCGGGCTCGCGCTGCGGATGCGGCCCGACGGAACCGGCATGCGACCAATCGGCCACAACTTTCGCAACAGCTATGAACAGTGTGTCACCTCGCTGGGCGATGTCTTTCAAAACGACAACGACGATCCCCCCGCTTGCCGGACCACGTGGCTCATGGAATATGGCAACGCTGGGTTTGCCTCCTTCGATGGTCGCCGGAGTTGGCACCAAGATCGTCGCCCCGGTCAATCGACCGCCATTGCCGAGTGGCGACAAGAAGACCCCGGCACCCTGCCTGCGGGCGATGTCTATGGTGGCGGCGCGCCATGTGGCATTGTGTTTGTCGAAAATAGTTGTCTCGACGAATTGTATCCCGATGGCCTGCTGCTGAGCTGTGAGTCGGCACTCAGTAAAGTGTTCGGCTACGTTCCCAAGCCCGAAGGGGCTGGCTTCGAACTCGAACGCTTCGACTGGCTCAAGTCGATCGGCAAACGGGCCCAGTGGTTCCGCCCCTGTGACGTGGCGGTTGGTCCCGACGGGGCCATCTATGTCGCCGACTGGTACGATCCCGGCGTTGGCGGTCACAAAATGGCCGATAAAACCGCGAGCGGCACCATCTATCGCATCGCCCCCAAAGGATTCGCGCCGACGATTCCCAAGTTCGACGAATCGACTATCGAAGGCGCGATCGCTGCGCTCGAGAGTCCTGCCGTGAATGTTCGCGCCATCGGGTTCGAGACGCTCCGCGCTCGCGGCGAGTCGGCTTTGCCGGCTGTCGAAAAGTGGCTTGCCAGCGACAACAACTGGTTTGCCATGCGGGCGATTTGGCTGCTCCCCTACTTGGGCCAAGCGGGCGTCGAGCGCTGCGAAGCGTTGCTCGCACACGACTCCGCCGCGTGGCGAATCGCGGCAATTCGGTCGCTCGCTCGTAGTGGCGGGCCTAGTGAGGTTCGTCGTGGCCACCCAATCATGAACTACGCCGACCGCTTGGCGATTGATAAGTCCCCAGCTGTCAGACGCGAAGTTGCCACCATGCTGCGTGATGCTCCTTGGTCCGAATCTCGCGAGGTGATTGTCAAGCTTGCCGATGGTTACGATGGCCATGACCGCTGGTATCTCGAAGCCCTTGGCACCGCCTGCGAAGGCAAAGAGTCCGAAGCCTACGATGCCATCGTCGGCAACGCCGATCCCTTGACTTGGGACGACCGGCTCGCTGGCATCGCCTGGCGGTTGCATCCGCCACAGGCTGTCGATGCCCTTGCGACTCGCGCGGGTAACGAAAGTCTCTCGCCCGATGAACGGCTGCGGATGCAGGTCGCACTCGCGTTTATCCCCACTCGCGAAGCGGCCGAGGCAATGCTCGCGCTCGCCATCGACGGGCCAGCCGATACGAGCAGCATGGCTGCTTGGTGGGGACACAATCGTCACGACAGCTCCTGGCGAGAGTTTGATATGGTGAAGCTATTTCCCGCTCTAACGACCGATAAGCCAGCCGCCGAGCCGATCATCAAATATGTTCCTCCTGGCAAACCAATCTACGAAAGTGGTGTGCTGACCGAAAACCAATCGGCCGAAGTCGATATCGATATCAGCGGCGCGACGCGGCTCTACCTCGTCGTCGACGACGGCGGTAATGGTTACGCACACGATTGGGCCGCCTGGGTCGAGCCGACGCTCGTGCAAGCGGGCAAACCAAAGCCACTCACCGAACTGAATTGGCACAGCGCTTATACCGAGTGGGGTGAGGTTCGCAAAGACTGCGATGTCGAAGGAGGCAAGTTGCGAGTACACGGTCATGGCACTGACGGAAATGTGGTAAACGGCATTGGCACTCATGCGAATTCGGTGATTGTTTACGATCTGTCGAGCCAACCATCGGAGTCGTTTGTGGCAACGGTCGCCCCCGTGGCGGACCACGCCGGGTCGATTCGCTTTCGAGTCTATGTCGATCGCACACCCATCGTCACCGACGACGCTGCCAAAGAAGTCGAAGCCATTGCGGCGGCGGTCGCCGAACTCAAGAGCGACGCCCGGCGCGGCGAGCACCTGTTCTTCAGCAACACGCTGCAGTGTGGTCGATGTCACAAAATGGCCCGTCGCGGTGGCGAAATTGGCCCCGACCTCACCAGCATCGCCAGCAAGCACGCTGCCAAGGTGCTCGTCGAGTCGATCGTCGCGCCGAATGCCGCCATCTCGCTCGGCTTCGACACCAAAACGGTCATCGGCGTCGACGGTAAAGTCACCAGTGGTTTCGTCGTCGCGGCGGGCGATCCGCTCATTTTGAAAGACGCCGACGGCAAGACTCACCGCTTCGCCGCCGACGCCATCGACGAAGTGATCCCCAGCAAGAAATCTCTCATGCCCGACATGAACAAGCAACTCACGACTCAGGAAGTTGCCGATTTGGTTGGGTATCTGCGGAGCGTTGCCGAGGCGAATTCGCAGACAAATACTGCGAATTAAGCGTACAATGACATAGCCAGTTGGCCCGCGCCGTGACGGGACTCTCGAAATTTCTCGAAAGCGACTATGACAACCACGCGCCGTGCGAAGTGGACAACCCGATGGGCGCGGTTCCGTTTGCGGACGTTGCTCGTTGTCTGCGTGCTGTTCGGCGTTGTGTTTGGTGTGATCGGTAGCATTCGGCAGGCGACGCTCAAGAGGAATGCCACGATCGCCGAACTCCACCGTGCGGGGGTTAGTTTTGGATATCCGTTTGATTCTTCTAATCCTGATTTTCCGCCGGATGAAAACCCATTCGTCGTTGACCGATTCGGCCATACTTGTCCTCCGATTACGTACCACTCGCTTTCCGACTGGTGTTTTGGTCGACACGCCTTCATTCCAGTTCGCGGTGCGGAATCATTTTTTTTGTTTCAGACGATCAAGTCGCAACACTTTTGAATCTTCGAACGCTTGAAACCATACTTCTGCTTGACAATCGTAACGCTCGGCCAGAAACGCTCGTGTTGCTCGCGCGGAATCCAAGGCTCGAAGAAATCGGTCTGATAAATACTCGTGCCAACGATGACGTGCTCGCAGCGTTGAGCCAACTCAAACATCTAAAGACTTTATATTTGTCGGACACCGCTGTCACCGACGTTGGTTTGAAGTGCCTCGAAGGAAATCAGTCGCTCGAAACCTTGGGGATTAGCAACATCAAGTGTTCGCAAGCCGGCTTGCGTTCAGTATCGCGGATTTGCAATCTCAATACACTATGGGTCCGCGGAACGCCGGTCGATGTGGAAGTGCTAAGAGAACTGGCGAAGCTACCTCGGCTTGAGATTCTGGACCTTCGAGAAACAGAAGTCGGCGACGAGGCGGTCGAGGTTCTGGCTCGTTTTCCAACGCTTGGGGGTGTACTCCTTGAGGATACCAAATTTACGAACGAAGGAATAAGGGCGATTGAAGCCGCCTGCCCGAAATTAAGATTCACATCCGCGCCGAGTAACTGACTTATTGAAATCGAGTTTCACGGGTACGGGGAGAAACAATCCGCTACGACTGCGGCGACAGCAGCCATAGAAACTCTTGGGAAAGCCTAAACAATTATGACAACCACCCGCCGTACAAAGTGGACAACCCGATGGACACGGTTCCGTTTGCGGACGTTGCTCGTTGTCTGCGTGTTGTTCTGCATTGTGTTTGGGGTGATCGGTAGCATTCGACAGGCGACGCTCAAGAGGAATGCGACGATTGCCGAACTCACGCGCGCCGGGGTAAGTGTTGGACATCGGTTTGCTACAGATCTAGAGCTTCCTCCCACTATGAGACCAGTCGGCGTTGTTGATCATCCGCTGTTAGACCACCCGTTATCACACTGGCTATTCGGTAAGGAACGGCCGCAAAATAACTTCCCTGAATCTTGCATCATGATACATTGAAGTGGGTGTGTTCAGTCAAGTTGGAGGGTGAAATGATGAACAATTATCCAGCAGTGGTAGAAGAGAAGATGGTGAGGTTATACGAGT
>JBGSWC010000227.1:0-5414 GCA_041752635.1 Pirellulales bacterium
AACTCTTTTAGTAGCAAGGCTTTACGACACATCGACTAGCGATTGTCGGGCACTATTATCGATTGGCACAGCACATGCAACTCATTCAGACAGCGAGGGCGATTGAATTCGCCTGAACCCAACAAAGCGAAACTGGCCCGCGGGGCCTCGAGCGAAATGCGGCATCACGGTTTACTTGCCCCTGACCGTGGTGTTAAGCCAGCATGTGTCTGGCTCGTTCGAGGCCCGCTTTTTTTTGCGCGGTAAGACAGCGCGGCAAGACAACTCGGTAACACAGCGCCAGGCTTGCCAAGCCGAGTAGCACGACGCTCGATGGCTCAGGAACGTGCGACGATTTGGCGAGCGAGCCTTCAGCCGTCGCGACGCTACCAAACGCCGACCGCCAGACTGTGTAATCGGCGGCATCGACAATGCCGTTGCGATTGCCATCAGCAACGAGGTTGTCGGTCGAGCCAAGCGAATCTCGCCACACAACATAGTCGGCGGCGTCGACGATGTTGTCGTGGTTGTAGTCGCCAAACAAGCCGACAACGTCGGCAATCAGCGATGTGGCTGTCTGTCGGCTAACAAATCGGAGCCCACCGCTGAGTTCGGGCAGATTGATTTCGGCAAATGTTCCCTCGAACGCGGCCGCCTGAACCAGTGTGAAACTCTGGCCGGCATTGGGCTGAAGGAATCCAATAAAGTCCAAATTCAGCGTTCCATCGAGCTTCGCCAGTCCACTGACAATCAACTGATCGAGCTGTACGCCGCTGTTGGTCACGAGCAGTTCGAGGTTGAGATTGCCCGTACTGAATTGTTGGTAGTTGGAGGTCGAGAGGCTGCCGAGCTGATTTCCGATTTCGAGATCGCCAAGAATCGCCAAACCACGATTGAGCACGTAGCCGCTGGCGAAGCCAAGCGACATGTTGGTGTTACCGATGATGCGGCCGGTGGTGCTGCCGGTGAACTGGTGTCCTGTGTCGACAAACGTGTCTTGTAGCGAGAACGTGAGCCCCGACGCGGCGACGTTACTTGACTCGCCCCCCTTTAAATAGCGAACTCGCTGGGCCGATTCGAGCCTCAACAGGCTGCCGCCGCTGAAGGGAACTCCGTCTGTTTGACTATTGCCAAAGGGTCCACCATCGCGGTTGCCATCGTCGTTGATGTCGGGATTGAGATTCGTGATGCCGAGCGAACCGTTATAGGCGTTGATGAGGTTCATGCCATTGCCAACAACCTGGGCAAAGACCGTGAAACCACCGTTTTGTGCGTCGAGATTGTTAGGACTATTCGGTACATTGTTGTTGCTTAAATTAAAAAACCACTGATTCGTCGCGCTATTGGGGTTTCCGCCGATTTTCGCCATCGCGAGCGTTCCGGCGATGTTCGAGCGAAGTGGCGAATTGCTGAATTCGTTCGGCACCATCGGATTCGCGGTCGCTGGGTTTCCGTCGAGATCAACTCGCGCGTTCGGATTAAGCGACACGTTCAGCGGAGCTGGCTCGGTTTGTAGATCCTGGTAAAAGCCCCCCCCCTGCAAGACAAAGCTGCGCGACAGCCGGTGCATGATGGTTTCGTCGTAGTGTCCCGCATCGACATAGGCCAAGAAGTTGTCGCGCGTCAGCGGGCGGTCGTCGAATAGTTCGATGTAAACTGTGTCGACCGCATTTTGACCGCTGTCGAATAGATTGAATTGCAATTCCACAAAGGTATTCGCGGTGGCGACCGACCGCAACATCAGTCCAGCGAAAGCAACCGCGACGAGAAAACGTAAATGAGGAACTTGTACTCGTTGTTGATCCATGCGACTGAAGTTACTCCCTTATTCCTTGATTTCACCAATGGCGAGGTGAATGAATCCAAATGGGGTGAAGATTAGTGGCAGTCGACTCAACGTCGCCGACCGATTGGCCACCAACTGGCAATCGTCGCGATAGCCAGAGCAATAGCTGCCGAGCTGGCCGGTTCGGGAACCGAACTCGGCGGGGCGAACGAAGAACTAAAATTAGCGATCGAGTCTTGGCCGAAAGTCGAACGCCAAATGGCGTAGTCGCCCGCGTCGACTGTGCCGCTGACATCGACATCGAGCGCTGGCATGTCTGTTTGGCCCAAATTATCGCGCCACAACGTGTAGTCGGCCGCATCTACAAGACCATCGCCGTTGAAGTCGCCAGTCGGGTCGACTGTCACCATGGTTTCGATGAAATTGCCAAAATTGGCTTGCCAGATATCAAAGTCGGCCTGGTCGACGACTCCGTTACCATTGCCATCGATTGCCAACGCGGTGGTCGAGCCCAAGTTGGCCTCCCACAAATCGAAGTCGGCGTCGTTGACGACGTTGTCGAAGTTGTAGTCGCCCGCCAGCAGCGAAATACGCACGACATCGAGCAGCGAAACGAGCACGTTCTCGTTGCCCTGGCGCATGAGCGGAGCGGTTCCTGAGAGCCCCAGCCGCGACTCGGTGAGGTTGGTTTCTTCGTACAGCAAAGGGTCGTCGGCGCGGTCGGCAATGAGCTGAAAGTTGCTCGTAATCTGTCCAAAGACAGTATAGGGACCGGGGTCGAAGCTTGGTCCATTCTCGGTAATGTTAATAAACCACTGGTTCGAAGCCGAATCGGGGTCCGTCATCCGGGCGGCGGCGATTGTCGCCACCGTGTTGGTAAGACCATTAGTGGCATCGAATTCGTTCACGATAGTGCCGGCCGAGGGAACTTCGACTGGATTCAACAGGTCAGCGAAAGTAGACGCCGGCGTATAGAATCCCCCTCCTTGCAGAAACCGCAGCGAACCCGCTGTGCTGCGGTGGATGTAGGTGTTGTCGTAGTCATCGCGGTCGACGTAGCCCAGAAAGTTGTCGACGTGCAGCGGCGATTCGTTGCCGAACAGCTCGAGTTCCGTCGAACCGAAATTCCAATACATCCGCACCTTGTGGGTGGGGCTCAGGGTGTCGGGCAGTTGTGCCGAGCCGATGCCGGGCAGGCAAACTGCAGCAAGCACCGCCATCGAAAGGGTTTGCGTGAGAAATCGCGTCAGATGTTGCGTCATAAGAAAGTCACTGTTCCGAAAGTTCGACACGAGGATAAGACACCGAAGGAGGGGCGGCGTCGTGCCGACAAAGTTTTGCTAAACTTCCTGATACGAGCTTTTAGAGTACTCACAACTTGCGAGACTGTCCACGAATTGCCTCGCATCACGAGACTCCCAGCGGTGGTTCGCGACAGATTGCACCGGTTGTAAGATATGTCTCCCGACCGCCCGTCGATGGCTGCTTCTGCTATCTAACCACGCTGAAAACCACAAAATTCTATGCCGAGCCAACTGCGTGACCGCACAGGCGGTCACTTCGTCGTTATTGCCGCCGAGGGAGCGGGCATCGGTCGGGGGGTGCGTGGACACGCCCTCGCCTGGTTCCTGCGCACCTACCTGGGACGCAGGCGCGTGAAGCTTGTTGCCCCCGCCGATGCCCGAAAGGTTTGCGACTCCCGCTCGACCCTCTTTCTCGGCTTACCGACATCGCTCTCGGCCGACCAAATCGCCGACCTGTCGGCGAGCCAACTCGTCGCGTTCGACTACTTCGACCAACACTTGCCCGCTTGGACGCCCGAACTCGAACCGGCCATCCGCCAGCGAGCGGCGATATACCTCAAGCCCTGGCTCGAACCTTCATGGGACTTCGGCATTCCGATGGGAATGCTGCCGATTCGCCGCTACGGTCGATTCACGCTGGCTGTGAAGTTCGACCGGCTCGCTCGCCGGTTCGGCGCGAAGCCGCCACCGCACGAGTACGACGTCGCCATTCTCGGCCGCCCGAATGCCACCGAGTTCTATCGAGGCCATGGACAAGTCGAACACGTTGACCAGCGGACCGCGTGGATCGCCGAAATCGTTCGCCAAGCTCCCGAGCTTAAATTCTGGGGGGGCGTCGTCGAGGTGAATCCCGCGCGCCGGCCGGCCCTCGAGTCTCAATTTGGCTCGTTCGACGATCTCGTTTATCGCGGCAAAAAGGCCGACTTCGCCACGTATTACCGGGGCATCCAACGCGCCCGGGTGCTGCTCGCGCCGGGGGGCAATGTCCCCTGGAGTTATCGCCACTACGAGAGCCTCTACGCCAACGCGGTGGTGGTGACACTCGATTACCGTGAGCGTGATATGCTGATTCCCCTGCCGAAGGACGGCATGGTCCACGTCGCCGACGGCGCTTCGGTGCTCCCTGCGGTCGAACAGGCGCTCAGGTGGCAACGAGACCAGCCCGAACTGCCGGCCGCGAACCGCGCGTTCGTCGAACAATATCTCCGCGACAGCGACTACAGCCGCAGTCGCTATCTGCTGTTCGATCGCTTCATCTCTCAGTTCCACTCGTAGCGGAAGCCGCCAAGACTTTCGATCTTCGCGCTGCCGAAGCTCTTGGCGAGCTCCGCTACCGGGGGTGTGAGCGTCACAATTGTGGGTATTGCGAGTTTCCTGTGCTCCCTCTCCCCCAAATTGTTGCACCGCCAAGCGAGACTTTTGTGTTTGGATTGAATCGCAACAATTTGGGGGAGAGGGCCGGGGTGAGGGGGCCCGGGCGCAACAGCAGGGCTCGCCCCCTCACCCTAACCCTCTCCCCCACGATTTCGCGGTCTATCTCATTTCGGGGTGATCCTGAAACTCGCGAAATCGCGGGGGAGAGGGGACACCAAAATGCTACCGCATTTTCCACCCACAATCGTGACGCACACACTACCGGGGTGCTACCAGGGGCTACCGGGGGTGCATACCGCTAGCATCACGCCCCGTTTTGCAACAACTTGCACTTGTTACAAAACCGATCGCCTTTCGGCGATGGCTCGCGATGCGGCGTAAACTCACGAAAACAAGGCTTAGCCTTGCCTTTTTTGCCTCTCAATGACTTTTGGCACACCAACTGCAACACTCCCTTTCGGCATCGAAGCAGGCGACGGTCGGCATCTCTCCCGCAGACCGACCGTCGCCTCCTCCTTCGCACGGCCAACATCGCCTTCAATTCGCTGAAGGAACAGTCTCTGGGAAAAACTGGTTGATGGGGATTTTCGGCTCGCACGACAACCATTGCAGACACTCGTCGCCGCCATAGGCGACCTCGCCCACCACGGGAAACTGCTGTCATGTGCGACCTAGAGGCCCCGGTTGGCATCCCTCGCAGGGCCAACCGGGGCCTTTTTTCGTTTAGCCCCCGGTCAATGACCGGGGGGCACTGTAGCTCGACTCTCCGAGTCGAGAATCCACCACGCCGGGAGTGGTGCCAAAATGGCCGAAACTGCGAACGGGCAGCCACAGCTCTTTTTAGAGCAACAAGTTGCGGCGACTCGCTGAGTTCGATTAGGATGTCTGTCCCCCAGGGCGCCCAGACCCGCTCTTCGACGCACTGCCAGTTTTCGTTGTAGTAGAAATGGTCGGTTGTGTCGTTGCCGGGA
>JBGSWC010000228.1:0-21384 GCA_041752635.1 Pirellulales bacterium
TACCGCGTGACCGGTGTGCTCGACGCCCGCGACCAATTGACCCTGCCGGGCGGGCGATTTAAGCGGACCGACGCCGCCAAACTGGGTGACTATCTAAAAAACCTCGCCGGCGACGGAGCCGAGGGAGTACTCGCCCCCAAAGGCAAGTTTGGACTAACCGAAAAACAGTTCAGAGCCGTATTCAGCGATCTCTCGGTACCAGTCGGTTTTGTGACTGCCGGCACCCCTTTGAGTGAATTGCTGCAAAAGTTTGACGAAGCTTTGGACACGCCGCTGGTCATCGAGCCGGCCGCAAAAGCGAAGCTTGGCACGGTCACGGTGAGCGACGATCTTTCGCTACTCACGCGTGGCACGGCGTTGGCCCTCGCGCTACGTGCCGAGGGAATAGTGATGATTCCCACCAAAGAGCGCGGCGAAGAGGTCGTGATGCGGATTGTCGCTATCGACGATCAATCGACCGAATCGTGGCCGATTGGTTGGCCTGTCGAAGGAAATCAGCGTAACGCGGCCCCCAAGCTGTACGACTTCCTTACGATTGAGGTCGAAGACTACACGCTCAAGCAAGCGGTCGAAGCCATCGCGCCGCGACTTCAAATCCCCATTTATTGGGACCACGCCACTCTCAAGAAAAGCGAAACCGACCCGCGCGAATCGAAAGTCAAACTTGCGAAGGTGAAGAGCTACCACAAACGGATTCTCGACCGGTTGCTGTTCCAAGTCCGGCTCACAGGAGACATCCGCACCGACGAGGCGGGGACAGTTTTCTATTGGATTGGCAAGTGAGTCCAGAAAATTGAACCAATTGAAGAGCGGTTGATGAACGGCCCCCTTCGCCCTGTCGGATGAACAACCGTTCGGCCAACACTCCGTCAGAATCGACAAATCAGCGCCGATCTGGCCGGCAAGTCAATGGTCGCTGCTGCAATCATCGGTACTGTGCGACAGGGCCTGTTTAAAACGTTGTCGGCTCCCCAGTTCGCAGTTAGAATGAGCGTTCTGGGCCTCATGGGTCGTTTTCGGATTTACGCCGCTGCGTAACTCGGATTCCGGCAATCGACCTTGCCGAACCCTGATCGCCGAACCCTGATCGCCGAACCCTGATCACCGAACCCTGATCTAAGTCGATTGGTCGACTTCAGTTGCTCATTTGATGACCGTGTGGATGAAAGTGTATCTCCATCGATGACTGTACGTCACAAGATTAATACAAGACTTGGATTCGAGTCGCTCGAACCGAGATTGGCACTTTCCGCGTCGTCTTTGGCCATGCCCGTGGGTGATGCCGAGTTCGTTGTTTACGACGGCGCGGCGTTCGGAACGATGACCGTGGGCTTTTCGCGCGACTCGGCCACGCTCGATGGCGACGGTTCATTGATTGGTGCTGAAACCCCTCGCTTCGGTTTGGCGACGGTCGGTTCCACCCTCGAATGGTCGCCGACAGACACAATCGTGTGGCCGATTGGCTCCGCGAGAGTCTTAGCGTCGGGTTGGGATAGCGACGGTGTGACTCCTTTGTTGGTGGTGAATAGCCAAACAGCCAATCGCGTACAGATATTGCGAGGTTACGACTTTGAGCTTGTTGGAAGTTTGTTGTACGCAAACACGGGGCTCATTCGGGATGGATCAACCGAGAGTATTTACCGGCCGACGGCGGCGGTCGTTCACCAGGGATTGATTGTATTCGCCACGGAACGCCTTGAGATCATCGACGGCTCACCCACCGAGGTGGGAGTTTCGTTTATTTACACTCAGGACTACGGACAAACTCTTTCGCTCGTGCCGCAAGTGGGTGGGGGATTCGACGTGCCTCCGATCGCGGGAGGGGTAACCGACGGCATGCGGCGCGGTCGCGAGTGGGCCTTTGCAAATCCGTTTCCCGCCGAGGGCCTCGACGATACGACAGACGTCTGGTTTCCTTGGGCCGATTACTTGCAAAAAAGTAGTTCGAGTCCACGCGGCGGTCAGATTGGCTTGTTCCGCGCGACGCGTGTCGATGAGTCGAGTCCCTGGGTGATTCAGCCGAATCGAGTTGTCTTCGAACAGTGGATCGAGGAAGATTCGGGAGGGTTTCACTCACACACAGCCGCCATTACTTCGGGCGGAGTCATTTCGCACTGGGGAGATGTCGGCTATCGAAACCAAACCTTGTTCCACGAGTTTCCGCTCGACGATTACACGACGGCGGAGATCACAACTTCGACGTTGTTTGGCGGCTACGACTCGTCAGGAGTGATCTATCGCGATGCTCCCCAGCCGGTCGGTGCCGCGCCAGCTCCGACACCCGGCGAGCATTTCGCATCGGGCGATCTAACCCGCGAGGGGGTGCTGCTTTTTAGCGACATCTCGAGCGCCGACGAGCGGCTGCAAATCGATGCACCGGTGCGGGTGCCACTGCGGACGGCACCGGGCGGAGTGTTCGGCGGCCCCGATTTGCTGCACCTGCAGTATCTTCAGGGACAGGGATACATTTCGGGGGGTGGGAGCGCCGGCTTTCGCCACTTCTCGCCCGATGGAGAACAATGGGTGGAAGTTAACTCTCCGGCGTCGCTTGCTGGTCGCATTTGGTTGTTCGGAGACCGACTTGTTGCCATCGATAGCGATTTGCGTTTGTGGTCGGCCGCGCGGCCCGACGTAACAACGGTGAGTCCGCTGCGATTGCAATCCGGGGGCACGAATCTGTTAGCTCCGACGCTCGAACCGGCGATCGGCCAACCGAGTGGCGTCACTGTTCGTGAGCTTGTTTATACGCCCGCGGGCTGGGAGTACGTCGACACGGGAGAAAAACTCGATGACGAGTTAGATCCACCTCCCGGCTACGGACCCTACTATGAATTCGAAGTGAGTACCTCGGCGCAAAAGCTGGGCCAGTATTGGCTGCAAACCGAAGCGGGAGTCGTGCCGCTCGACGCCGGCTACCACGCCGATCTCTACATTGCCAACCTGTCTCAACAATCGATCGTACCGCAAGTCGGACTCGTTTCCGCGAGTGGTATCGGAAGTTACTCATCGATGACTGGCCAACAGATTGCCGAGACAGGAAATTGGGTGTCATTCGCGGGAATCACTCACAGTCAATCGGCCTCGACTGAGCGGACGGCTCTTGCTTTGCAACTTTCGAAGCCGTCTCCCGGCACTCGATTTGTCGTCGCCCCCACATTCTTCGGTAACGAGGGCATCGATCACTATCCTATTCCGGTTGGAGCAACGGCCCCCAACGAAGCCTCGTGGGTCGACTTCGACGTACTCGACTCCGATTGGGGAGTCGGCATGGTACTGCGGTGGAATGACTCGGCACCGATGCGCAGCAACGACATACTAAGGGTTGCCACGCTTGAGGGAACAAATGGTGATGAGATTCAAATTGCCGCACGCTACACTTCGGCAACTTCGACGAGGTGGGCCGCTACGTGGCTCGACAATGGCATCGCGGTTGCCTCGGTCACCATTGACGCTAACGTGATGCGAGGTGAGACGGTCCATTTGCTCGTTTCTCAAACTGACGACGAAGTGAGCCTCGCGGTCCGCGCGGGAACAGGTCGCGCAATCTACCAATCCGCACCGATCGACGAATTGGATGAAGTCGATGGAATGTCGCAGCTTCACTGGACTTCAGACGGCTCTGGCATTGCTGCGCCTATCGAGCCAATCTTATTCGTCGTTGCTACAGACACCACGATCGACAATGAAAATCAGCAAGCAGCTATTTCGTGGCTCGACGCGTCGCTGTACGACAAACTCATTTACTTCGCGCGGCCGGAGCCGGGCGACTTTAACTTCGATGGCTCCGTCGATGCGGGCGATTACACTGTCTTTCGTGATACGCTCGGGCAATCAGCGATACGACTCGCTGCCGATGGCGACGGAAATGGCATCGTTGATGCCGCCGATTACTTGGTCTGGAGAAGCAACTTTGGTCGTCGCGATCCGACACCACAGGAGATCGGCGACTACAACTTCGATGGATCGGTCGATGCGGCCGACTACACGGTCTTTCGCGATACGCTGGGGCAAACGGGGAATGATCTCGCTGCCGATGGCGACGGCAATGGTGTCGTTGATGGCGCCGATTACTTGGTCTGGAGAAACAACTTCGGACGTCGCGACCCGATACCACAAGATATTGGCGACTACAACTTCGATGGATTGGTCGATTCCGCCGACTACGCGGTCTTTCGCGACACGCTGGGGCAAACATGGGTGCTCCTCGGTGCCGATGGCGACGGCAATGGGATCGTTGATGCGGCCGATTATTCGGTGTGGAGAAACAACTTTGGTCGTCGCGATTTGACATTACAAGAGGTTTTGGCAACTCCGCTGCTGTTTGAATCGGGGGCGACCTCGCTGACAGTCTCGTCGGCGGGCCTGGCTGCTCTATCGTTGGGTGCAGATGGCGACGTTGGTGAGGGCGACGACAGTGCCGCAGCGACTCGTGCTGGTGCTGCATCCGATTTGGGAAGCTCTTCGCAAATTGGGCCGATGCTCGGTTACACGTTCAGTGGCGTCGCTGGCCAAGCGCAAGCTTCACGGACCCGGTCGTCGCTAGCTGGCGTCGGTTTTGATCACGACTCTGCGTTCGCATCATGGCAACCTGATATCACGAATTCAGCGTCGTCGCGTCCGTCGGTCGCTGATTTCGGCGAACTACGACCCGGAGTTAGCCTGACGCAGTTGCGTAGCGACTCGGAGAATAGCGATTCGGCTTTTGGCGAACTCGCCGATTGGCCAGCGAATTCGATTGGCGATAATCTACTGGACTCGATTGCCTCCCACCTACCGTTCCGGCACAGGTGATTCGCAAAGCGAGCACTGCAATGATGCTGCTCGATTCGTAAGCGATTCAGGCAACTCGGGGGATCGCGGCGCGTCTGAAACTAGACGACAATACTTCGACTGAGTGAATTTCTGATGCGTCTCCCAAGTTCGGGGACCGACGTACGAATAACCAGCCAACCACACAACCGGCAATTGAAGTCCGAATACTGACAACTAAAGACACCTAATGTCCGACAGTCCCTCGAATTCGCTCATCCCCGCCGGCTGGAAAGTCCCCGATATATTTCGCCAACGGCTCGGTAGTCGCGCCGGACGACAGCGGGTGATGGAGGCCGAGGGGCATTTGCTGTTGGTGCTGCATGCGCCGCCTCAGCCAGATGAAGACAATCGTACCGCACGAATTTTTTGGCGATCGCCTGACGGCAAGTGGCAACCAACCGGACTTCGCAGCTCCGCAACCGCGCTCGACGAACTATTGGCCGAATACAAACAAGCACTCGATCAACTCGACTCGGCCGAAGATCTGGCCAAGAATGCCCGCGACTATTTCGAGGTGCTCCGGCAACTCAATCCGCTCGTGCGGACGCTGGCCAACGTTTACAACGTGCTGCAAGAGGCGCGGCAAGCCTGCCAAGAGGCCCGCGAACTCATTCACGCCCGCGACACTGCCTATGCTCTCTCGCGTCGCGCCGAGCTGTTGCACAAAGAGTCACAGCACGGGCTCGATTTCGAAGTCGCTCGCCAAGCCGAGCGGCAGGCCGAAAGCAGTCATAAGATGGCCGAGTCGGCGCATCGGCTGAACATATTGGTGGCGTTTTTCTTCCCGTTGGCGACGATCGCCGGCATTTTTGGGATGAACCTGTCGCACGGCCTCGAAGGCTGGAACGCAGCCGAAGCGCCGTGGCCACTGATTTCGGTTGTGGCGATTGCGTTGGTACTCGGCTCGGTGTTGACGCTGTTTGTTACACTTCCGATTCACAAGCGGCGGGAGTGAAAAGTAGCTATTGCGTTTCCAAAACTATTCATCCGGCCACGAAAGTCGTCCCCATGCCAACATTCATCGACGCCCCCACGCGTATCAAAGCTCACGGTGACATCCCCAAGATCATTGAAGAGTTCGTCGGCCGAGTGAATTCATCGACCGACGAAGTCAGCATCGCCCGAATGATTAGCCCGGCGCAGTGGACCGAACCGGGCCAGACTCCCGAGTTTGCCGAGTACACGGTAGTGCTTCGCGGCACTTTGAATGTGGAGACGAAGTCAGAGACGTTACGCGTCTCGGCAGGACAGGCCATCATGGTGGCGGCCGGCGAATGGGTTCGCTACAGCACACCCGAAGCCGACGGAGCAGAATACATTGCCGTTTGTTTGCCGGCGTTTTCTCCCACGAGTGTACATCGCGACGAGTGAAGTTTATTGGGCCTTCGCCGCGAGACGCTTCACAAACTCCGCATGCTCTGTCGATGCGGTTCCTTGCTGCAAAACTGCGACTGCCTTTGCGAGGTTGCCAGCGAGCAGCGCAACCGTGTCGATCCACAATCCGGGCATGACACGGCTGCGGCTGACTCCATCGTCGCCGGGGGCGAGCGGTTGGTACTGGCCATCGACGAGTACAAACCAATCAATGGCTTTATCCCACACCCGCCAGACGATGTATTCCTGCACGCCATTTTGCTGATAGGCTTCAAGTTTCTCGTGCAAGTCGTAGCTCGCGCTGCTGCTGGCGATTTCCGCTACCAATTCGGGACCGCCGACCACGTAGCCATCGCGAGTGGACGATTGACCGCCGGCCAACTTAGAGATACGCAGATAAACATCGGGCTGCGCGACGCTCTCGTTGTCAAGCTCGGTCGTTGAGTTGTCGCCAACAAATACCAAAGGAGTGGCCGAATCGAAGAGCCCCAAAAGAGTGACTGCTTTCGCGTGAGGTTCGCCATGAAATTCGGCGTTGACAGGTGACCCCATGTAGACGCGTCCTTTAATGAGTTCGGCGTCAGTGACCTTCGGCATCGCGTGGTAGCGACGCAGAAATTCGTCGCTAGTGAGGTGATCACCTGGACAAAGGGGGGGCAGGTCCGTGATTGCCGTGTTCGATCTCGGCGAATCGCTTGTTAATACCGATGCCATGTCAAGTTCCCTTGGTCGCTAGAGTTGATCCGTATCGACTAATTGTACCCCACCGGGAGCTGTCGTCCAACTTTGCTTCGCATGCCCACGATCCGGCCCAACGCCCGAAATTTGTTGTCCCGTCGCGCGTTTGTTACACTGGAGGCTCGATGGTCAGGACACTCGCCCGGCCGCAATGGCAACTTCCAAGTTTCGACGAGTCAGCCCCATGACGATTCGATCTTCCGGCAATTCGCCGCTTCGCAATCACCACGAATGCTTGGCCACAGTGGTGATGCTGTTCGTGATGCTCTTATGTGGGGCGATTAGTCGCGCGGTACCGCCGGCGCAAGTCGCGCTGCCGCCACTGGGGCGCGGTGTGCCCACGTCGCATGCCGATGTCGAAACCAAGCTGAAGTACCGTTGGAACTCGGACGGCCCGGTCGTCTACCGATTTGAAATTGACATCGATGTTGCCGACAACACGCTCAAGTATCGCGGTCGAAACACGCTGAAGTTGGTCCCGGGGTCTCCGCTGGCGAAGGCGGCCGCCAGTATTGCTAAGCAGGGAACCGGCAGCGGATTTGTCGTTCACCCCGAGGGCATCATCGTCACCTGTGCTCACTGTGTGCATGGGGCCACAAAAGTCAACGCAAAAATCGGTGGCCGCAACTACGCGGCCACGGTCATCGGTGCCGACTTCGATCAAGACATCGCCGTCTTACGCGTCGAGGCGACCGGGCTGCCTTATACGACCTTTGCTGACTCCAGCACGGTGCGACTCTCCGACGAAGTTCGCGCGATTGGTTTTCCGCTTTCCGACCTGCTCGGCGAATCGATCAAAGTCACGCGGGGCGAAGTCTCTGGAATCGGCGGCCCCAACGGCAAGCGAGGCTTGCAGATCGACGCCACCGTCAATCCGGGCAACAGTGGTGGACCATTGGTCGACAATACCGGGCGAGTCGTCGGTGTCACGAGTTCGCTGCTCGCCGGGGCGGGCATTTCGGAGGTTGGCTTCGCGATCCCCTCAAACGACGTCGCTACTTTTGTAAAAACTGTAAAAGTTCCTGTGGCCCAAGCGGGGCAGGGGGCGCGGCTGGAGCCGGCCGATGTTGTCGCACAGGTGAGCCCGGCCTGCGTCTTTCTTGAAGTCGAATATGGTCTGGGCGGCTTCGGCATTGGTGAACTTGCCCGACTCGATTCGTCGGCCTACTGGTATGAGCTTCCCGACGTCAGGCGAGGTGTGCTCGCCCTGGCAGCACCGCGGCACGAAAGTTCGCGCGGCGCGATGGTCGTGAGCCAAGCGGGTGAGATCGTCGACAGTGTGGGCGATGGTATGCTTCCCTGCCTGTTGGGGAGCGCTGCCGCGGTCGGCATCGAACAGCTTCCGACCGCGGCGCCAGGCTCCGCCACCACATCGGCGTCGGTTCTGATGGCACGCCCCGATCCGGCCCAACGTGCCGAGCCGGCGTCACCCTACGGGTTGCGGCCCAGCGAGCGAAGCCGACTTGGCTCACCTTGGCAACGCAACCAGCGAACTTCGCCAACGAGTCTCAAGCTCATCGAGGGGGTCGAATCGACAACCTGTACCTTCACGGCACCGCGCAGGGGTCTCGTCGATTTAACCAAGACCTATGAGTTGCGGGTCGACGGCGAATCGCCCGAAGCCGAGCCTTATCTCGTCGTCGAAGGCAAAGGGACCGGTGTGTTCGACCAGGAGCTAGGGCTCATGCAGTCGATGGACTTTCGGTCGACATTGGTGATGAATTCGAACAATGTCAGCGTGCGAATCCCCGTCACGATGCGGTTCGAGCGGATGTCGGCCGACGAGCTTGCCAAGGAAGAAGAAGACCGCCTGGCGCGGGCCAAACAGCGCGAACAAGAGCTAGCGACGCGGCCACCGCCGAGCGGTCAGTCGGGCGAAACGGCCAATTTCAGTGCGTTGACTCCAGCCACGCTAAGTGGTCCGAAAAACAGCGTGAAGTCGATGTCGCTCTCGCCCCGGCTCGATAAATTTGATCCCGATAATTAGGCCTTCCAGACATCTTTCCAGGCAGAAAGGTCTGCGATTATGCCCTTCTCGAGTCCCTGCATCGCCAAGCTGCTGCTGTTTTGTTCGTTGGTTCTTGCCGTGACTCCGCGAGCGGTGGCGCGCACCTGGACCGATCGTTCGGGTAAGTTCACGCTCGAAGCCGAGTTGGTGACGGTCAAAGAAGGGGGGGCCTATCTCGAGGACGCGAAGGGTTCGGTCCGCAAGATTCCGTTCGACAAACTGAGCGTGGCCGATCTTCAGTATCTGGCGTCGCTGGCGAAGTATCGGGCGGAGCTAGCCGGTGTATTGAAGGATGACGCCGCGCCGGCCGCCGGTGAAAAGGTGAAGTTCACCGCAATAGAATCGAAAGTCGAGTTGGGTTCGGTCCGCCAGTTTCGTTCGCCATCGTGGGGCTACGATGGACTCGTTTTCTCTCCCGACGGCGGCTATCTGGTGACCCTCGGCAGTGATAACGTCACGGTCTTTCGGATCAACACGTCGCAGTCGGTCTTTTACAAAATTGCGTATTCCGCTGGGCGACCGACGTCGCTTGCCATCACTCCCGATGGCGAGAAAGTGATCGTCGGCACCGACGACGGCGACATGCTCGTTTGGGGCTTCGCGAGAGGCAAACTCACGCCTGAGAAGAGCTTTAAGGTCGCTGACGACGACATCAAATCGATTGCCATTTCGCCCGATGGCCGGCGCGGGCTGTCGACGCATCAAGGCGGTGCGGCCTGTCTGTGGGAAGTCGAAACGGGCAAGCTCTTGGGCACCTATAGCGACTTCCATTTTATGTCGGCCCCCGCGGCGACGTTCAGCCGCCGTGGTGGTCAGGGACTCGTGACCGACGGACAACTCGTGGCGCTCGTCGATACCAAGTCCCACGACTTGCTCCAGGTCATGAAACTGGGCGTCGCGGGTCCGGCCCTCAGCACAGCCGTATCGAACGACGGTCGACGCGTCGCGGCCGCTGGGGGCCGCATGATCGGCGTTTGCGAAACCCAAACTGGCAAGAGTTTTCCGCAGATGCCGACCAAAGAAATCCAGTGGAGCGCCGCGTTTTCGCCCACTGGCAAGCGGCTGCTCACCGGCGGGTCGGGGGTCGTTTCGGTCTGGGATGTCGAGCAGGGCCAGCGCACTCACGAACTCAAGCTGAGTGACTCGGGCTACGTCAAATATGTCGCTGCCTCACCCGATGGACGCCTTATCGCCGCCATCGGCAGCCCCATCGGCCAACTGGTCGAAGTCTTTCGCTTGCCGCTCGAATGATCTCGGACGATCGAAAAGTGGATCGTGGTCGAACCTGCCGCGTTTCCCCATTTTCCGCCGAAGGTATACACTCACGGTTGTGCCTTTCCATTCTTTGCATCGCCCCCCGCCACGCCAACTGTGTACGCCTACCTTACCCACCTCACCGGCGATCAAGTCGGCGCGACGTTTCTGCTTAACTCGGCTATCGACATCTCGATCGGTCGCGGGGTCGACTGCCAACTGCCGATCGCCGACCCGCTGGCGTCACGCGTCCATGCAGTGCTGAGTTTCGACGATGGGCAATGGATCGTGCGTGACCAGGGGAGTCGCAACGGCACCTTCGTCAACGGTCAACGTATCGACAAGGCGGCTCTCGACGCGGGACACGAGGTGCGGATCGGCGACCTCCGTTTCGAGTTTCAGCTTTCCGACCAGCCCCCCACCTCGGGTACTCAACAGATATCCGCGCTCGAGCAAACCATCGTTCAAGACGTACTGATCGGATCGTCGACTAAACTCAGCGACTCGCTACCGGCCTTGCCCGATGCTGAGCAGGTGCAGGAACTGATGCTGCTGTACCAATTGTGCATCAAACTGCTTGGCATCAGCGATTCAAACGAGGTGATTCGGGCATCGCTCGAACTGGTACGCAAGCGTACCAGTGCTGCTGTCGCCGGGTTCTTGTGGGCAAGCGACGATGGACAACTGGTGCCACGGCTCGTGCTACCACAGCAAGCGAGCACAAAGCTAGCGATTAATCCTTCGCTTACTGAACTAGTGGCTCAGCAGGGACACGCGATTTGGGTTGCCAATCAATCGTCGGCGAACGATTCACACGACAAGTCGCTCGATTCGTTCGCTGATGCTATCTGTGTTCCGCTTGTAAAAAGGCAACCGACGGGCGAGCGAACCATTCTGGGGGCGCTTCACGTATACCTCCAAGACGGTCGGTTCCGACAGTCGGAATTCGACTTTGTCATCACGGTCGCCAATTTGGTAACCATCGCTCTGGTCCGGGCGCGGGAGCAAGTCAGTTTGCAAACCGACTACGAGCGACTATTGGCACACACGGTCGATTCGAGCGAATTGATTGGCGACAGCGAGCCCATGCAAATGCTCAAGAGCAAAATCACCCGGATCGCTCGCGCCGGCGGTTGTGTGCTCGTGCGTGGAGAAAGTGGGTCGGGCAAAGAGTTGGTGGCCCGCGCCATTCACAAATCGAGCCCCCGCGCCGACCGCCCGATGGTCAGCGTCAACTGTGCCGCAATACCGGCCGACTTAATGGAGAGTCAACTCTTCGGTCACAAAGCGGGCTCGTTCACCGGGGCCGACCGCGACCACAACGGGTTCTTTCAACAAGCCGACCTCAGCACGCTGTTTCTTGACGAAGTGGGCGAAATGACCCTCGAGGGGCAAGCCAAACTGTTGAGGATTCTCGAGGGACACCCTTTCCTGCCAGTCGGCGGCACCGAAGAAGTGACCGTCGATGTCCGGATCGTGGCGGCGACGAATCGCGACCTCGCCACCTACGTGAAAGAAGGAAAATTTCGCGAAGATTTGTTTTATCGGCTGACTGTTTTCGAGCTCGTCGTGCCACCGCTCCGCGATCGGGGTAGCGATATTGGGCTGCTCGTCGATTTCTTTCTCGCCCATTTTCGTAAACAGCATGGCCGAGCGAACTTGCAACTCAGCGACGAAGCCCGGCGTAAACTGCTTGCCTACCGCTGGCCGGGCAACGTCCGCCAGCTCCGCAATCGGATCGACAGCGCGGTCGTGATGACCGAGGGCAACGAAATTAGCGCGGCCGACCTCGCCCTGCGCGATGCGTCGAGCGATGTGCTCGAAACGCTCGAAATCGACCATTGGGAGCAAAAGCTTATCGCCGAAGCTTTGGCCCGAACCAAGGGAAATGTTCCCGAAGCAGCCAAACTCTTGGGTATCGGCCGAGCCACACTGTACCGTAAAATCGAACAGTATCAGATTGATCGTTGAGTGGAGCGGACAGCAGGGAAGATCGAGGTTGACTTTGGCGAGCCGGGTGGCGTTCGCCCCCGGAGTGGTGAGGAATTGATCAGGTAGGTTTCTGACTTTACACCGATTAGGGTTTCGCAATGAGAACTACAATCTCGCTGGTCATCGTGCTCTTGCTCGCCACCTGCGCCACGGCTCAGGATAATTGGGCTCGATTTCGCGGACCGAACGGAACCGGTGTTACCGGGCCTGTTGATTTCCCCAGTGAATTTTCAGCAAGCAACTACCAGTGGACTGCCGATCTGCCCGGCAAAGGCCACAGCTCACCCGTGGTGTGGGGCAACAAGGTTGCGGTGACCGCCGCCAGTGGAGCTGAGCTCGCATTGTGCGTTTTCGATCTCGCGTCAGGCGAACCATTGCGAACGTACACTATCGACTGCCCACGCGGAGCGATGCACGCCGCCAACAGCACGGCGGCAACGACACCCGCCATCGACGCTCAACAAATCTATCTTTCGTGGGCCAGTGGCGACTCGGTTCACCTGGCGGCATTCGCCCATGGCAAAACAGCGACTAACGACAACCCCGTGTGGCACGCCCAGTTGCCTGCGTTCGTGGGTCAGCATGGTTTTTGTTCGTCGCCCGTTGTTGTTGGACAAACCGTCTGCTTGAATGTCGATACCACGTCGGGGGGCTACCTCGTGGCCTACGACGCAACCAACGGCAACGAACGCTGGCGGGCGGCTCGTCCCGACTCGGGCAAAGAATCGTACTCAACGCCTTGCACGATTGAGGCCGAAGGCCGCGCGCTCATCGTCGCCGAGAGCACCGGCGGGGGATTGCAAGCGATCGACCCGAACGATGGAACGGTCGTCTGGTCGCTCGGCGATGTGCTCCCCGCACGGACGGTCAGCTCCCCCTGTGTTGCGGGCGACATGCTCATCGCCACCTGCGGCAGCGGCGGCAACGGCCACGTGATGGTCGCCGCCAAGTACGACGACGCCGGTGCCAGCGTCGCCTACACGCTCACCAATAACGTTCCCTATGTCCCGACGATTTTAGCCAAAGACGGCCTGTTGTTTCTGTGGCACGACCAAGGGATCGTTACTTGCGTCGATGCTGCGACGCGCGAGGTTGTGTGGCGCAAGCGAATTGGAGGCGGTTACTACGGTTCGCCCGTCTGTGTGGGCGACCGGCTAATCGCGCTGTCGCGCGAGGGTAAAGCGGTCGTGCTGGCCGCCAGTCGCGACTACAAACTGCTGGGCGAAAGCGACCTGGGCGAAGGTAGCGAAGCGACCCCCGCTGTCGCTCAAGGGCGCTTGTTATTGCGAACCGAGTCAAAGCTGATTTGCTTGGGCCCGCCGATCTGAAGTCAACGGTGCCGCTACGCAAACGGATTCAACACTTTGAGCGAGCCATAAACCGCCCCGTGCGTCATGTCTTCGCTATAGAGCGTGTCGACTCCCGCATCGATGCAAGCGGCGACAAGCAGACTATCCCAATGAGACAGGCTGTAGCGCTGGGTCAGTTCGAGCGATTTCGCGAGAATCGCCGTACGCGGCAAGGCGACCTGAAAAGAAATCAACAACTCCTGCACGACAGTCTCTATATCGATTGCGATAGCTTGGCGTTTAGTCGGCCACCTCCGCAAGCATGCCATGGTCTCCACGATTACCTGCCAAGGTAATACGGGTGGTTCTGGGGCGGCCAGCAAATCGCCAATCAGGGCGATCGCTAGCGGTTGTTTGGTCGTTTCGTCGTGGTCAAGTGAGTAGACAATGACATTTGTATCAACCGCAATCATATAATTCGTCCCGGCTAAACTTTTGACCGCCAGAGTTTATTTGATTGTCCGTCAAAAATTTCTGTAGCCGATTCCAAGCGTCAATGCGGGCCGAAGGATCAACATCGATTGCTTCAATTTGCACAGTGACTCGACTATGGTTGGGCATATCGATCGTGTCGTCGAGTCGGACGACTCCGTCGACAAATACGCCGGTTGTGGTGGTGGCCATAAGAAATGCCTCGCGGGGATGACTAACTGCACTACATTATACCCTGACCCGGTGCCGGCAAGACACCACAACTGGCAAAGCACTGGCCGCGCCGTGCTAGCAGCGATTGAAACCGACGTGGTCCGGCGCTCGGGCTGGCACTAAAATCGTCGCCCAGTCCCGCTTGTCCCCGCTTTTTGTGTCCCTATGGCTGTTTCGCTCGACTCACTCGATACACCCGCCCCTCGTGGGTCGCGGCTCGGCAAGTTTCGCCGTCGCGTGTTGGTGTTGTTGCTTATCTTGGCAGTTTTCGTCGGTGCGTTGCCTTGGCTGTTGTCGAATTCACCATTGCGTTCGATGGTGCTCGCTCGTGTTGTGCCAGCGGAACTTGGCGTCGCGAATGTCAATCGGCTATCGCTCGGTTGGCTGAGTGGCATCGATGCCGAGGGGGTCGTGATGCTCGACCCGACGGGCCAAAAGGTGCTCGAAGCAAAGCGGATCACCGTGTCGAAGTCGCTGCTGAATTTGGCCTTCGACCGCCGCGACTTGGGCGTGATACGCATCGACGAGCCGACGCTTTACGTCGTGACCCGCAGCGATGGTAGCAACCTCGAAGACATGGCTGCTGTGGTTGCTGAGTTAACCGCTCAAGACGACCCACAGACCGAATCGAGTAGTCCGCAGTACACACTCGCGCTCACCGGTGGCCAAGCCTATTTGGCCGATCCGCAGCTCGGCGAAATGTGGCGGGTCGATCACCTCGAAGTCGACATCAGTCACCCCGGCAACGGTCCGCTCGAAGTCGCAGCCGCCGGCCAGATCGGCGCGCTCAATCCACAAACGCTCGCCGAAACTGGCCCGCGCGGTGACGCGAAACTTGTGCTCACTCGCAAACTCGACGGCGAGCAACAGGGCGAATTGACCTGCGACAGTTTGCCACTCGCCGCTGCGCGGCCTTGGCTCCGTCGCTGGGACAATTCCATGCAACTCGCGGGCATTGCCAGCGGTCAAGGCGAAGTCAAATGGAGTGCTCCCGCCGACGCACCGCTTTCGCTCGTTAATGTCAACGCAATCTCGCTCGGTCGCATCAACATCACTCAGCTTCGCTACCAGGGAGCCGCCGTCGCGAACCGCCCGCTCGAACTTCCGCGTGCCCAAGTGCCTTGGAATTTGGAGCTCGTCCGTGGCCAGCTCACGGCCAAGCAACTTGCGATGACGACCGACGCCGGCACAGTGACGACGACCGGTATTGTGCCGCTGGCGGCCTGGGGCAACGCGACGCAACTGCTCGCGGGGAGTCGAGCCGTTATTGAAGGAGAAATTAACCTCGCGCAACTTACCCGACTCGCCCCCGAACTGGTGCCGCTTCGCGATGGAACCGAAATCACGGGCGGTACGGTCAACTTCCGGGTGAACGCCGAGCCCGATGCCGACGCCCTGCGCGTGCTCGCGAATCTCGAAACGAGCGCGCTCGCCGGTCGCCGCGATGGAAAGAACTTCACTTGGGACGCCCCCCTGCGAATCCGCCTTACCGCGCGGCAATACGATCAACGAGTGATGGTCGAGTCGGCCAGTATCAACAGCGAGTTTGCCCAACTCGCACTTACCGGCGATCGCAAGCAGGTGAGTGTCGAAGCCAACTTCAATCTCGACAAATTGGCGCTCAGGCTCGGCGAGTTCGTCGATATGAGCGAATTGAAACTTGCGGGTACCGGTCAGCTTAATGGAGCTATGCAGGTCGATGACGGCGGACGCTTCACGGCCAGCGGAGCCGGTTCGCTCAGCAATTTAATGGTCATGCAGTCGAGCCGCAAATTGGCCGAAGAACCACTTGTCGATTGGCAAGCGAACTGCCAAGGAATGTACGACACGGTGCGGCATTTGCCGCAGTCGTTCACAATGGGCCACGTTGTGCTCACCGCCGGTCGCGACGAACTGGTCGCCGACCTGACCGCGACCGCGACGCTGGCCGACTCGATCGTGGCAACCGCTTGGCCAGTGAAGCTCAGTCTCGTGGGCGATGCCGCCAATTGGCAACGCCGCTTGCAACCCTTCGCTCGCTTCGACGATTGGCAACTTACCGGGCGCGTCGCGCTCGACGGCAGCGGAAAATTTCGTGGCGAACCATTTCGCGGCACGCTCACCGAGTCGAGGCTCGCGATCGACAATTTTCGCCTCCAGTCGCCAGATTGGGACATTGCCGAGCAACGAATTGAATGGACCGGCGACTTAGAGATCGACACAGCGGCCGGCAAACTCGCCAGCCGCAACGGCCAACTGGTTGGCAGCACAATTGCCGCGAGTCTGCGCAACTGGATGTGGACGCTCGACAACACTGCGTCGGCCGCGGCTGGGGGAGAACTCGCTTTGCGGACTGACCTCGCGCGACTCGCCGCCTGGAAACGAACCAAGCCGACCGACACGACACGACTCGTCGCCCAAGGTCAATTGGTCGGCAACGTAAATCTCGAAAAAGTGGGGGACGAACTTCGCGCCCAACTCGATATTCGTGGCAACAACGTCGCCGTAGCTAATGTCCCCCTCGCCGGCATGGCTCAGCAACCACCACCAAAGCCAATGCAAGTCGCCCTCACCGGTGGCCTGACCTATCGGCCGACAACCGACGAGCTCGTGCTCAGCAACTTGCGCGGCGAATCACAACTGCTCGGCATCACAGCGCAAGGAAAACTCGTCAATCTGCAAACTCGGCCCGTCGCCGAACT
The DNA here is from genome assembly GCA_041752635.1 of Pirellulales bacterium. Lineage (GTDB taxonomy): Bacteria > Planctomycetota > Planctomycetia > Pirellulales > Lacipirellulaceae > JBGSWC01. The sequence continues at coordinate 16,854 of JBGSWC010000228.1, forward strand.
TGTTGGCACCGTCGACTACGACCTTGCGCAGATCACAAAGCTATTCGTCGAACCAATGACTGGTCCCGATGTCAAACTCGTCGGTCGCAGCCAAGCACAGATTCGACTCAACGGCCCGCTGGGAGTGTCGCAAGTCGAAGTCGTGCCGGTTTCAGCAAACGCGAGCAACAGACTAAATGTCTACGCCCTCGCCCCTTGGGAGTCGGCCAGCCTGTTTGGGCTGCCCATCGGCGGCGGCAAAATCGAAGCACAACTGAACGGCGATGCCGTCGACATCAAACCATTCGACTTCGCGGTCGGTGGCGGCCGCCTCACGGCATCGCCCCGCGTGCTGCTGAAACCCGAACCGGCCGTGCTCACCCTCCCGGCCGGTCCGCTGCTCACAAATGTGACGATTACGCCGGAAGTGAGCGACCGAATGCTTAAGTACATTGTGCCACCGGTGGCGCGGGCGACGCAAAGCGAAGGACAGTTCTCGCTGCGGCTCGATGGGGCGACTGTCCCGCTTGCGCTGCCCGAAAAGGCCTCGCTGGCCGGGCAATTGACCGTCGCACGTGTCCGTGTGACGCCGGGCGAAACCATCAAGCCTTGGATGCAACTGGCCGCCGAAATCGAGGCCGTTTCCAAGGGGCTCGACCCCGCTGCCCTTGTCGGACAGCGGACCACCGCGACACTGCTGTCGATCCGCGATCGCGTCATCGATTTCCGCATGAGCGACGGTCGTGTGTATCATCAAGGGCTAGAGTTTGAAATCGGCGAAGTGGTCGTCCGCTCCAGCGGATCGGTCGGCCTCGACGAAACACTCGACCTGTTGTTCGATGTTCCTATCAAGCGGCTCAATGGCCAATCCATTCAAATCCCGATTCACGGCACCTTCTCGCGCATGGAAATCGACCGTCGTGCGCTGCTGCAAAGTGTCGCCAATCGCGCCATCGATACGGGCATCAACCGCGCCCTCAACCGCTTGTTCGGTCAATAAGTCCAAGGTCGTTGATCGCTCCGCAATCAAACGTTTGATCGCGGAGCGATCAACGACTCTCGCGATACTGTTGCTTACGCTGCTGGGCGTCGCTCGCGCCCAATCGCCCAGCATTCGCACAGTCGGTCTCGACCGCGAAACGGCAATCGCCCAGTGGCCCGAGCTACCGCGGCTCGATCGCGCAAAGGTCCAGCGTGCCGGCCTCCGTATTATCGAAGGCAAGTACCTCACACTCATCACCGACCGCTCCCCGTCGCCACAGATCGACGCGCTGGTGCGCATCGCCGATGTCGCGGTACCGCAGTTGCGAGAGTATTTTGATTTGCCCGCGCGGTCGCTCGACCGCTGGCAAGTACGTGCCTGCCTCATGCAAAACGAAGAAACGTTTATTGCTGCCGAGTTGCTCCCCCCCGATCGAGTCAACTTTCCCAACGGACTGTCGGTCGGTTATCGCTTTTGGGTACGCGATCAGTCTTCCGACGACTATTGTCGTCATCTCTTGCTACACGAGCTGACCCATAGCTTCATGTCAACGCAACTCGGCGGTTGTGGGCCGGGGTGGTACATGGAGTCGATGGCCGAACTGCTGGGCACTCACACCTGGAATGCCGTGACTGGCGAACTTAAGCTGGGAGTCATGCCCGCGAGTCGCGAAGGTTTCGTTTTGTGGGGACGAACGAAGCTGGTCCGCGATGCCATCGACGCCCGCCGGGGCCGATCGATTCCAGCGGTAATGAAAACCGAAAACACACAATCCCTCACGACCGAAGAATACGCTTGGTGCTGGGCCATGGCAAAGCTGCTCGATGTCCACCCTCGTTACCAGGAGCGTTGGCGTTCACTGGCGGGCGAAGTGCTCGACCCCCATTTCGACAACCGGTTCTACGCCGCTTTCGCCGACGACTGGTCACACCTCGACAGCGAATGGCGACAGTTTACCACGCACCTCGACTACGGTTACGACATTCGTCGCGAGGTAATCAACTTTGCCTTCGGCCGCCCGCTGGTCGGTCCCCAAGCCGAGTGCAAAATCGCGGTCGATCGCGGTTGGCAATCGACCGGGTGGCTGGTGGAGGCGGGCCGTCGCTACAAACTCACTGCCGCCGGTAAATTCACGGTCGGGACAGAACCCGATGGCACCCCTTGGCCCTGTACCGCCGACGGCGTGACGCTCGACTACCACCAGGGCCAGCCGCTCGGACGACTGCTCGCGACGATCGACACCCGCACCCCCGACAAAGTCGCCCGCCAAGGCGGGACCAACGCCTTTTGGAAACCGACAGCTTTGGGAAGCGACAATCTGTATGAGCCAACCGAGACCGGGACACTCTACTTGCGTGTGAACGACTCGCCAGCAAAGCTGGCCGAGAACGAGGGGGAACTGACGGTCGAAATTCGACGCTTGCCTTAAAAAAGGGTCAGGGTGCGTCGGCGTAAGCCGGAGAGAGGTAGCGAATGAAAGAGTCGTACGAGGTAAGACCGAGCCACTCGGACGGGTGGCACACAGCGTGGCCGTTTTGTACAACACAAACTGGCCAGCATGGTGGAAAAGCGAACGGCGTTGCTCGATGATGGGGGCTGAGTGACACATAAGGCAGAAAAAAGGTTCCTGACACCTTTTTTGTTTCGTGCTCCGGTTCACGCGATTGTTACCCGCCGCGTGCATCGAATTTGGGTTGATAGCCTGATCAGTCGATAGCAGCGAGGTAGCGAAAGGCATCATCAAGTGAGTCGTGCGGTATTTGTGTCGCTTGGTAGTCATCGGCCAAAATGAAGCAGCGGCCAGCGGCAAGATCGAACGTGTCCTCGCCGAGAACGAATGTCCCTGGCGTGCCGGCAAGATCTGGGAGTCGCACGGCAATCATCGTTCCGTCATTTTCGTCAACACAGATGTCGCCGTCCAATGCGAGGTGACCAAGCCCATTGTTTAGTCGCAGGCTTGGGAAGTGAACATCGCCGGAAAACGTACCACGTCGTATCAGGATATGGATCGTCTCATCGAGCTGTTTGCCGATGGTGAACACAGTGAAGTCAGAATGGGTCATTGTGTCGATGTGGTATCGTTTTAAAGGTGATTTCAGTCGGGTAACGACACGCGTCACCGGGTACGCGCGATAGATTCTCAATTTGAAAACCGGCTGGCTCGCGTACTCCGGTGCACGCGATTGTTACCCGCGATTCTACCAGAACTTCCACCACGGCTTGCGTTGGGCTGACACCATCTGCTGCATTGCTGCGCGAGTCGCCACGCCGTGATCAGTGGGTGATTTGTATTCCTCGCCCTCATCACCGATGACCTTCGCGTTCAGTATTGTGGCAATTACGAGCATCTTTGTCAGTATGTCTTGGTCCGGGTTCTTAACGACGATAGCGTGATGTCGGAAATCAAACCATGCCTGATTGCCGCCATCTTCGTTGCCAGCGTATTCTGTCCAAACGGCGAGCCCCTCGTTCTCGGTCCGCAGCGTCGAGCCATCCGGGAGATCGACCTCTGCGAAACCGTCCATCCGCATAGTGTCATCGGCGTCTACGAACGATGACCATTCGGCAAACGAGATACCGCCACCGCTCTCTTCGTCCCACCATTCGTCGTTGCGAGAAATGTGGAGGTCGTATCCCATTCAATGCTCCACGCGGGTAACTTGTTATTGGATTGGAAAATCCCAACTAGAGAGATCTAGTTGGGAAAAACCTAACTAAACCATTGACACAAGTCAACCCGAAGTGTATACATTTGTTCACTATTGTGTCCAGGGTTCACTTCCCGTCGGCTAGGAGCGATTTCCATGCAGGGTATGCATAACCACCAATCGGCCAATTCCTCCGCCAGGCCCGTCAAACTGCTCGACCAAATGCGGCAAGTGCTGCGGACAGTGCAAGCGTCACGATTGTGGGTGTAATTCATTAGACGAATAAGCGAGCGGGAAGCGAGCTTTACGCCGAAGGCGTTGCGTCACACAGCCCTGGGTTGCCACGGCGCAGTCGTGGCTACCCAGGGTGACTGGCGGAAATGTCCCACTACCCCATCGGGGTTGCGTCGCTCGGTTGGCGATTGGGTGTACCGCCGTTGGCGTAAGCTTTTCGCGGGTCACCCGACCCGGGGTAGCGGCGGCTGCGCCGTCGCAACCCCGGGCTAACAGACATAACGCCGTTGGCGTAGGAGATGACGACCGACGGGTGGCACACATTTGCTTTGGCTAAAGCGCGTGCCAGTTTTCGCCGGACGAGATCGAGTTGGAAAGCGTGGCGGCTGGATTCCCGCCCTGTTGTTTTTACACATCTTGCGTTTGGCTTGGACGATCGTTATGGGAATTGGCCGAAGGCCTTTTTCATCGTAGCCTTGGGCATCGCCCAAGGTTGGTCTGCCCTCCTGATTCCTAGGGCGTTGCCCTAGGCTACGGTGTCGCAAGGCCTTCGGCCAGAACTCATTTGTGTATAAACGTCAGGACAGGCTCTGCGCGGGAACGAGGTTACGCGGGCGGGAATGACGTGGGATGTGCGGTAGCATCGTCACGTCGACCGTGCGTTGTGTCGCTGTGGTTGCCTTACCCG
>JBGSWC010000229.1:0-6969 GCA_041752635.1 Pirellulales bacterium
GCTTCGCACACGCAACCGCATGAATGCGGTTACTACAAACGGCGCAAGTAGCAAGCCATGCCCGGCTGTAACGTGAAGGTCAACCTCCAAGGCTGACCTACGACTGTTTGCGAGGGTGACTTGCATCTCGTACCGGGTGACAATCGGACGAGCAGGTTGGCAGTCGCACACGCTTTATGCCGGGCATGGCTTGCAAACTTTTTCGCATCTTGCGGGGACTGTTGACCGGGTGAAATCGATCGCCAGTCCTAGGCAGATCCTCCGTGGTTTAAATCGCTTCGCTCAAATGACGAAGCCTGAATGACTAATGACGAAATTTTACCGGTTCGTCATTAGTCATTCGGATTTCGTCATTCCTCTACGCTGTCAGTCCATCAAACAATTGCCGAAACTCGGGCATCTGCTGCCCAATCGCATCGGCCCAGGTCGCTGGATTCCACAGTTCAATACAAACGGCCGCTCCGACTACCATCACATTGTCGCCGGGAGTGACCCCCAGGAATTCGCGAAAACCTTCGGGCAGCACGAGTCGCCCGCGTCCGGCTAGCGTCACCTCGCGGTGACGCGTCGAAAGCAATCGACCCAAAGCTTGCACGTCGGAAATGCGACCTTCGAGGCGGCCGGTTCTGATTTTGCTCCTTACCAGTTCGATTCCATCGTCGATCTTCTGCTGCCAAACGGCCTTGGGCCACAAGCTGAGGCACCCAGGGCGTTCCTTGGCAAGCAGGCAACTGTTGTTCTCGTCAGTCAGCACGTCAGCGACCTCGCCCGGAAGCGAAAGCCGGTAGCGGTCGTCGAGCGCCCGTGGGGTCTCGCCGAGCAGCAATCCATCGTGGTTGACAATTTCGGCCATCGATTTGCTGCTGCCTTTTGGGCGTATTTCCCACAGTTGCTTTTACTTGGACTCCATTTTGGGTTTAATTCCCACTGACTGATAGACGCATCGTAACCGAATATTCGCGCGAAGCAAGCGCCATCAAGAAAATTTGGCAAATTGGTCGTGTTGACCGGAATAGAGAAACCCGCCCAAGGCGAGTCGATGGTGTCAGTCGACTGTTAAAACGCAACAAACCCGGTCGAACCACGTGGTTCGACCGGGTGCTGGCAAGTTGCAAAAATCAGTTCGTCGGCACTCCACCGCCGCCGCCACCCCATTGACTACGGGGAAAGACGGTTATGCCGGAGATGTTGCCAGTGCGAACGTCTCGGACCGACATATTGGCCTGACCGGGTTGTGGCTGTACCAGCAGCGTTGGTGTGCCGCCACCGCCACCTCCGCCGCCGCCACCACCAAAGCCAACCGCGTTTTGCAGGATTTGAATCGCTTGGTAGTCGTTCTGGGCACTCCAGAAGTTGCGTCCGTTGACATTGCGAATGATGTTGCCCGCTTCGAGTCCCGCCTGCGCGGCCGGGCCGAAGGGGACCACCGAGTTGACGTACAATTGTCCGTTGTTAAGGCTCACACTCATGCCAAAATACCACTGGTTGCTGCTCTGTTGTGCGTCAGCAGTCGAGGCGGTAAGGGCGAGCAAAACAACACTAAAAGCTGTGGCGAGGCGTAACATGGTTGGGCTCCTTTCGAGCACGGGGTAAAGGGAAGTGTCTCAGCCACCCATACTGGCGTTGAAACCCTCGCCACCCCTTATCGAGAAATTAAAAATTTCTCGCACTCGCTCGAACCCTGCTCGCTGGCAAGCCAAATTCGTTACTCGGCCAACGCCGCTTGGGCGGCCGCTAGGCGTGCGATTGGCACTCGGAACGGGCTGCAACTCACGTAATCGAGCCCCACCTTGTGGCAGAAGGCAATCGATGCTGGATCGCCACCATGCTCGCCACATATGCCGAGCTTGAGCTTCGGATTGGTGCTACGCCCTTTCTCGACTCCCATCGCCACCAACTGTCCAACACCCGTTGTGTCGAGCGACTGGAACGGGTCGCGAGCCAATATCTCGGAGTCGAGGTAGTCGGGCAAAAATGTGTTGACGTCGTCGCGGCTGTAGCCAAACGTCATCTGCGTCAAATCGTTCGTGCCGAAGCTGAAGAAGTCGGCCGACGTGGCGATCTCGTCGGCCGTGAGCGCCGCGCGAGGAATCTCGATCATCGTGCCAATCAAGATCGGCAGCTTGCCGGTGTACTTCTTCTTGGCGACAACGTCGTCGATTGTTTGCTGAGTGATTTCACGAAGAATTGACAGTTCTTGCACCGTGCCGACGAGCGGAATCATGATCTCGGGCCTGACATCAAGATTCTTCTTCAGGCAGTTGATCGCCGCTTCGGTGATCGCCGTCACCTGCATGACCAAAATCTCGGGATAGGTGATGCTCAATCGGCAACCGCGGTGACCCAGCATGGGGTTCGCTTCGTGAAGCTGCGACACACGTCGTTCGACTTCAGCCGGCTTCACGCCCAGCGACTTCGCGACATCGGCCTGTCCCGTCTTGTCGTGGGGCAAGAACTCGTGCAAAGGTGGATCGAGCAACCGTACGGTCACTGGCAAACCGTTCATCGCCTTGAAGATGCCCTCGAAGTCCTTACGCTGGTAGGGCAATAGCTTCGCAAGTGCCTTTTCGCGATCGGCCACGTTCTCGGCGAGGATCATCTCGCGCATCGCGAGAATCCGCTCACCTTCGAAGAACATGTGCTCGGTGCGGCACAGACCAATTCCCTCGGCACCAAAGTCACGGGCTCGCTTGCTGTCGGCCGGGCTGTCGGCGTTGGTGCGCACACCGAGCTTGCGGTACTTGTCGGCCCACCCCATCACGGTGGCGAAATCGCCCGACATCTTTGGTTCGATCGTCGGCATCTCGCCGGCGAAAACTTCGCCCGTAGTGCCATCGATCGAGAGCACATCGTTGTGAGTATAGGTCTTGCCGCCGACTTTGATCTTGCGGCCTTTCTCGTCGATTTCGATCGAACCGGCCCCAGCGACACAGCACTTGCCCCAGCCGCGAGCCACCACGGCCGCGTGGCTCGTCATGCCCCCGGTACTGGTGAGAATACCAGCCGCCGTGTGCATGCCGTCAACATCTTCGGGGCTCGTTTCTTTGCGAACCAATAGCACCTTTTCGCCATCGTGGGCGCGATCGACCGCTTCGTTGGCCGTGAAGGCAAGCTTGCCGAACGCGGCACCAGGTGAAGCGGGCAAACCGACGGCAAGCACTTCGGCTTTCTTCTTCGCAGCCGGGTCAAACGAAGGCAACAAGAGTTGCGTCAGGTCGTTCGCAGGAATTCGCTTGACGGCTGTCTTTTCAGGAATCAGCTTTTCTTTCACCATCTCACAAGCAATCCGCACAGCCGCCATGCCGGTCCGCTTTCCGGTGCGAGTTTGCAGCATGTAGAGCTTACCCCGCTCGATGGTGAACTCGATATCTTGCACATCTTTGTAGTGCTTTTCGAGCTTCGTCTTGATCGCCATCAACTCGGCGTGGACCTTCTTGCCGATTGTCTTATCAGACGAGCAGCTCCACTTCGGCATCTCTTCGACTGGCTGCGGCGTGCGAATGCCGGCGACCACGTCTTCGCCTTGTGCGTTGACGAGAAACTCGCCGTAAAACTTGTTCTCGCCGGTCGAAGGATTGCGCGTAAAGGCGACACCGGTGCCGCTATCGTCGCCCATGTTGCCGAAGACCATCGACTGCACATTCACGGCAGTCCCCTTCAGCCCGGTGATCCCTTCGATGCGACGGTAGCTAATTGCCTTGTCGCTGTTCCAGCTCTTGAAGACCGCTTCGATGGCGAGCGAAAGCTGCACAATCGGATCCTGTGGGAAAGGCTGACCGGTGTGCTTCTTGTAAACCGCCTTGTATTCTTCGACGAGCTTAATGAGTCCTTCGGTCGGCACGTCGGTATCGAGTTTGGCGTTGTAGTTCTTCTTGATTTTGTCGAACGCGTGCTCGAAGTACTCGTGATCGACTTCCATCACGACGTCGCCATACATGTTGATCAGGCGACGATAAGCGTCGTAGGCAAACCGCTCGTTGCCGGTTGCCTCGGCCAAGCCCGCGACCGATTCGTCGTTGAGGCCCAGGTTGAGAATCGTATTCATCATGCCCGGCATCGAAATCGCGGCACCCGAACGCACCGACACCAAGAGCGGGTCTTTGGAGTCGCCAAATTTCTTGCCGAACTCTTTTTCGAGCGTCTTGATGTTCTCGGCCACTTCTTCGAGCAGACCGGCCGGCAGCTTCTGCTTCGCCTTGTTGTACTGGTCGCAAACCTCGGTGGTGATCGTGAAACCGGCCGGCACGGGCAGCCCAATCGACGTCATGTCGGCCAAATTGGCCCCTTTACCACCGATCAATTGCTTCATCGACGTATCGCCATCGGTGCGCGTCTTGCCGAAGTAATACACCATTTTGCCGGTGGAAGATTTGCTGGAAGCGGGCGTCTTCTTGGCCATGCCGGGTAATCTCGTAGGTTGAATTGAGCGTGTGGTGGGTTTAGACAGTCGCCCCGATGGTCGCGAAAAACTGCGAAAACCGGGAGAAATAAGCAGGTTGCGTCGGCGACAATCTAAGCGGGCCTGCCAAGAAACGTCAAGCGGGGGCGGGATTTTGTACGCCCAAAGGCCACATCGCAACGAACGTGCAAAATTCGGCGATTTTTGCACTCCGTCGCGCCAAGCAACTCCTGCAAAACAAGGCGTTTTCTCGCATGCCAAAGTGCAAAAATCATTGAATTAACGTCTATTGATTAACATTGTTGGCGGGCAAAATGAAAACAGCCGCGATCAGCCCCCTCTATACATAGGTCGAACCTCACATTTTTGCTCGCCTCCTGTTGAGCGCAAGGTGCAAAAAACAATCGATCAGCAGAGGATGCGGGAGTGTGATTACCGGGCCATGAGTATTAGAAACAATCGGTCGTCGCCTCGCTACAACGAAAATTGGCCACTTGAACATCAGGCCGCAGCGAGTGCTACGCTCGCTCGAACAAATCACCGGCTCGCAGCTCCGCCTCAGGTAGCGCTAGCGGTGACACCCGCTCGTCCCCTTTGTAGTCGCTGCGGGAGCGGTACTCGAGACCGACCGGCTCGCGATAAACTTCGAGTTGGGCATCGACCAAATTCACGATCCAGAACTCTTCGATTCCCGCCTGAGCATAGGCGGCGCACTTCGCTCCGCGATCTTTCGCGAGCGACGAGTCGGCGACTTCGATGAGCAGCAAAATATCTTCGGGATAGGGGGCACGCTTCGCATAGCTTCGCTCGCGGACCCAACAAACATCTGGCTGTGGAGCGCTTTGGCTCTCCGGCAAGCGAATCGAATTCTGAATGCGAACCCGAATCCGCTTATCGAGCGTCGCCCGCATACTCCATTCGTTCAAGAAATCGGTATCGTCTTCGTGGGGTAAGCCAATGGGTGCCATCTCGACCAGTCTCCCCCACAGCAGCTCGATATTCTTCTCGTGCTCGCCGACAAAAGCGCCGCAATGAATCATGTGCTCGTACTCTTCGAGCGAGAATGTCGCCGGCACGACCGTAGCGAAGGATGCGGGAGTGGATTCGAGTGCTGAGGTCATGCTCATGAAAGTGACCAATCTTTAACAAACAGGCGACTGCTGAATTCTAACACGACTCGACCGAGCCGCCAAATCTTGGCCAGCCGTACCGCTGTTTGTACCCGGAGTCGCAAGAATTCGGGTCTCGCAGAGTGGCTGCGAATTCTTGCGAATTGGGCTGCTCGGTTTAGACCGCCGAACTGTTCGCCAAATCACGACCCGCCGTCGGTGGCGGCAGCGTTTTGCCATCGGCCCGGTACAATTCGATTGTTTCATCCACAATCTGGCACAATTGGGCAAACACCTGTTGCTCGTCGTCGCCATGGCAGCCGCCGTAGAGCAAGCCCGGCGCACTGCCGACGTAGCAGTCATCGTCCGGCGACCATTCGACAATTTTCACATAGCGGTCAGATTCTTTCATCGCTCAGATTCGTCAATGGCTCGCTTTGCTTGTCATCGCTGCACGCATTGCCGCATTTACGGTTCTCGACAAACATAACGCCGCCAGTCGTTCGGTCGCCAACAACGCAGCTACCAACGATCACCCAAATTGGCTGCCGCTTCCTCCACGCTCTTCGCCTCAGGACCAATCCAGATCAACACCGCGTCGTCGACATTTTCGCCGCCCGCAAGTTGACCATCAAGGAGCAATAGCTTCGCGGGCTTGTCCGCATCGACAATCATCTGGTGGCCGCGGCAATACACAGCTTCGCCCATCATTTTAGCTCCGCCTCCCGCCCAAGTCGGTTTTCCTGCGTCGAAATAAATTCCATTGTGCTGCCAACCGTCCTCCGAAATCCTGAAAACGTAGCCGCTATCATCGAGATTCGGCTGAAGCACAACGTCGAGCAATAAACTGCGTTCGTCCTGTCCCCTGCTTTGCAGTAGTCGTCCCTTCGTCACGGCTCTCGACCTTTCGGGCAAGCGCTCAGCAGTTAGCTTTCCCTTGTACGTGAACAGTTCATAATTGTGCGCAGCAGGAAGATAGATGTGAAAGCGGTAGCGGTGTTTTTCCGCCATCGGCACGGCGATGACTTGCACCTTGGTCGGATCATCAATGGTCAAATGCCCGGCGAGGCTACGAAGCTCGCGTAGCTCCAAATTCGCCCGCTGCAACTTTTGCTGCGACAAGTAGAGCGACACCCCCAGCGCAACGATGGCCATCGCCAGCAGCAGGTTCAGAATCGAAAACCGCAGGCGACGGGTTCGCGTCATGGGACAAGCTCAATAGAAAAGCAACCACCACATTGGCACCAAATCACTTGAAGCAGTTTAACAACCGAAGGTCGCCCAAGGACGGAAAAAAACAAATAAAAGCGGCCCGATACCAAGGTGGCATCGGGCCGCTCGTTCTTCGACTTTTGACCAGCCGAACTTCCGAACAAAGGAAGCGAAGCCAGGGAGACTCTTCTACTCACACTTAGTTGCAGCCACAGTCGCTCGCAGGAGCAGCCGAGGCCGATTCGCCAC
>JBGSWC010000230.1:0-3615 GCA_041752635.1 Pirellulales bacterium
CACCGCGCTCGCCGGGTTGTGAGCTGCGTCGACAACAATCGGCCGCCTGCCGGGCAGCACTTCGACCCGTGCTGGGAGTTGAACTTCGGCCAACCCGCGACGAGCCGCCGCGTCGTCGATGTGCCATCCTTGCCGCACCAGCTCATCGACCACCGCGAGAGCCACGGCGGCGTTGGCCGCTTGGTGTTGTCCTGGCAGGGCGATTTCGATTCCCGCTCGGTGCACTATATTGCCGCTGATTTGCGATTCGTAGTCGATCGCGTCGCGACCGAGGCTATTGAGGGGCGGATGATGAGTTAACCGAAAATCCGCGCCCAATTGCCACAGCCGCGCGGCTCGTTCGCGAGCGGTCGATTGAATGACCCCCCGTGGCTCGTCGGCTATGACTCCACTCACGACCGGCACGCCCGGCTTGATGATGCCGGCCTTCTCGCCGGCGATTTCTGTCAAGGTGTTGCCGAGCTGTTTCATGTGATCGAAGCTGATCGTCGTAATCACCGACACGGCTGGCAGCACGACATTCGTCGAATCGAGCCGCCCGCCGAGCCCGACTTCCAGCACGGCGACATCGACACGACTTCGCTCGAAGTGCAACAGGGCGAGCGCCGTCGACAAATCGAAGAACGTTGGTCCCGCTGCTTGCTGCGAGGCTGATTCGTCGTCGAGTTGCTCGGCCACGGGGCGAATGGTCTCGACGAGTTCGACAAACTCGGCGGCGGTAGCAAGCTCGCCATCGACGACAAACCGTTCTTCGACCTGCGAGAGATGGGGCGACGAATAGAGCCCCACCCTCAGCCCCGATGCCCGCAAGATGGCCGCGAGCATTGCCGACGTCGATCCCTTTCCCTTGGTCCCGGCGACATGCACAATAGGAAACCGAAGCTGCGGATCGCTCAGCCGATGAACCAAGAGTTGCATGCGGTCGAGCTTAAGAACTCGCTCGCCGTAGGGCAGCCCGGGAAAACGCTCGTAGTTGATCCGCCCCATCAGCCACTCGTGGGCGGCGCGATAGTCGGATGAGGAATAAAGGCTGTGCGATGCTTGTGACATGAAACGCCGAGTGGCCGTTGCGTTGCTCACGACCAGCATGGCGAGTCAGAGCCCGATCGAAAAGGCACCACCAAGTAAGCATCAACAAGTAAGCATCAACGCGGCGAGACTCCTCGAGCCCCCGTCAATGGAGTGAGAGAGTCTTGTCGCGGGATGTGTAGCACCGTCGAGGCGAACCACCAACGCGCCGGCCGCGTAGTCCGTAAAATCGACTTTACCACCAACTTTGGCGAGCAAGATGCCGCTGCTTGAAATCCGCCAGCTAAAGAAATCGTATCGCGAGCCCGACGGTTCGCCGCTGCCGATTCTCGATATTCCGCATTTCGATGTCGAAGCAGGGGAGCAGGTCGTGCTGCGCGGCCGCAGCGGATGTGGCAAGACGACGTTTCTGCATTCGGTTGCTGGGCTGGCGAGCGTCACCTCTGGCACGATTAAAATCGCTGGGGTCGAAGTCAACCGCCTCGCCGAGATCGGCCGCGATCGCTTTCGCGCTCAGAACATCGGCTACGTTTTCCAGACTTTCAATCTGTTACCTGGCTTTTCGGCGCTCGAAAACGTATTGCTCGGCATGGCCTTTACGGGGCAAGGTGTCGACCGCAGCCGGGCTCACAATTTGCTCGATCGTGTCGGCCTGTCGCATCGCCTGACACATCATCCTGGGGCGCTGTCAGTGGGCGAACAACAGCGTGTCGCCGTCGCCCGAGCTTTGGCCAATAAGCCGGTTTTGCTGCTTGCCGACGAACCGACGGCTAACATCGACCCGGCCCATCAACAACAGGTGATCGACCTGCTCCGCGAGGTGTGTGCCGACGAGAACGTGGCGATGCTGCTGGTGACGCACGCTCCGGAAGTCAGTGAACAATTCGACCGCGTCGAATACCTCGAACGACTCAATCGCGTGGCGGCCGCATGAACTTGTTTCAGATAGCGTGGCGGAATCTCTCGCAGCGACCACTAGCGTCGACGCTGACCGGTTTGTCGATGGCACTGGGCGTCGCCAGCATCGTCTGCGTAATTGTGATTCTCGGAGTCGCCGTCCAGCGATTCGAGCAAGACGCCCAAGGCTACCATTTTATCGTCGGCGAAAAGGGGAGCGCGCTGCAGTTGGTGCTGAGCACTGTCTACCACCTCGACAGGCCTTTGCCGCCGATTTCTTACGACTACTATCGCGAGCTGAAAACTGGCGAATACGCCGAGTTCGTCGACACGTTCGTTCCGTATTGTTTAGGCGATAGTTACGACGCCAATGGCACGCTGTTTCGTGTTGTTGGAACGACGCCTGAGCTTTTCGAACGACTCAAGTACGACGGCGAAACGAACTACCAATTCAGCGAGGGCGAGAACTTCAAAGCCGACCACTTCTACGAAGCGGTCGTTGGATCTGTCGTTGCCAGCCAAGGCAATCTGAAAGTTGGCGACACGTTTAATCCCACGCACGGCTTGCAGGCCGACGGCGACAAACATCAAGAGTTCAAGATCGTAGGAGTGCTCGCCCCCACCGGCACCGCCAACGACCGCGCGATGTTTGTGAATATGGAAGGCTTTTTCTTGCTCGAAGGCCACGCACTCGCGCCGAAGCAGTCGGAAGCCGATGCTGAAGCAAACGAAAACGCTGAACCGCTCGGCCCCGAAGTTGGCTACGACAATGACGGGAATACGGTCGAGCCGTTGCCTGAAAATCAGCGCGAAGTGACCGCCATGCTGGTGCTGGCAAAGAACGCCACGATGTCGATGGCACTCTCGACGACGATCATGAAGGGAGACGACCGGGCGATTCAAGCCGTGGCGCCGGGGAGTGTCGTCACGCAATTGCTCGACAAGTTTTTCGCACCGGTTCGGGTAATCCTGCTGGTGCTTACGAGTCTCATCGTCCTGGTGGCTGCGATTGGCATTTTGGTGAGCATTTACAATTCGATGTCCGAACGCAAACACGACATTGCCGTGATGCGGGCACTCGGCGCGAGTCGCTGGACAGTGCAGGCAATTGTGTTGCTCGAATCGGTGATGCTCGCATTGCTCGGTGGGCTAGCCGGCATCTTGCTCGGTCACCTGATGGTTGGGCTAGCGAATCCGTTCGTCGAACCACTCACGGGCATCACGCTCGACATGTTCGCCTTCAATCCGCTCGAATTTGTGCTCATCGTCTCGGTGATGTTGCTCGCCACGGTCGCCGGACTCGTGCCGGCTTGGACGGCGTACAACACCGACGTCGCGAAATCATTGGGGGCGATGCGATAAAAACCCACAAAGGCGGCTGAGAGCGCAGAGACGACAAGTTCATTTTTTCGGCGACTAAGAACACTGGCTCAATGGACGAAAATGTGTACCAGTCTTTCCCTGCTTTTCTTCGCGCCCTCCGCGTCCTCTGCGGTTTTTAAAGAAGGAGGCCAAAAGTGGTGGTTGCCAATCTAGCCCACAGGGCGGAAGCTAATAGTTAGCAGTTGGCCTCGTGAGTGGCCGGCGCGTATCCTTTTACTGGGTCCACTCCCTCGCCACAGCGGGAACCATGTCGTTTACCAAACTCAGCTATCCCGAGCCCGACGTCGCGCTGCTCGAGCTCGACCA
>JBGSWC010000231.1:0-1778 GCA_041752635.1 Pirellulales bacterium
TGACGAGCCCCAAATCGTCGATTGCCGCTGAGACTTCGTTGTTCGATTGAAACGCGACCATATTTGTCACGTCGCGCGTTGTGCCATCGCTGTAATGTGCGACGGCAACAAAACTCTGCTTTACCCCTTCGCCTTCGAGCACAGCGCGAGGCGGAAAGATTTCGAGGTTCGTCACCTTTGTGGCGTCGGCGACGTCGTTCGGCGTACCGCGATCGATCCAATCGCGAATGATGTTGTAATAGATCGAATCGACCTCGAATCGCTTGCCGCCCGTATGGGGGACCGCACCGATCGATTTTTCGAGCAGCAAACTATCTTCGGGAATCGAACGATTGATGCGACGCGTGGCGAATTCGCGGGTGAGCCGGTGATGATCGCCTGCCGGATCGAAACCAAACAGCGAAAGCCGAAAACCATCTTTCCCACGCGACGCACCGTGACAACTACCGGCATTGCAACCGGCGCGCATGAACACGGGCATCACGTCGTTGGCAAAGCTCACTTCGCGATTCGCCGCGACATTGTTGACTTGAACGTCGACCTGCGCTTGCAGGTCGCCCACTTTGGCCGAAAGCCGGGCCACCCCGTCGCCGATGGGCCGCACGATGTCCGCCGCGTCGACCACAGCAACCGAATCGCTGTCGAGTTGCCACTCGACGCGCTTGGTCACATCTTCGGCCACGCCATCGCTACGCGTCGCGACGGCAATCACTTTCTGGTAATCGGCCTGGTGCCCCAGTGAAATTGTCGGCGGATAGATTTCGAGCGAGTCGATCTTGGGTGGCTCAGCCTGCGACACCAAACTGCCGGCCAGTGCAATCAAAATCAAAATTAACTTCAACATCGCAATCCTCAACTGCCAGAAAGCAATCGGCATTCAGTGTGGTGGGTTAGTTGCCGGTTTGGGCGGTGGCTTCGGGTTTCGGCTGCTGCTTGAGTGGTTCGCTGATTGGCTCATCGACGCGTAGTTCGCCATCGCCCAGCAGTTGCTCAACTGGCTCGCCCGCTTCGGTGAGGACAACTCGGCAGAACAAGCGTTTGTGTCGTCCCGGACGAGCGTCTGTTGCAACTTGCAATGTAAAGGCGAGCTTATCGGTCTTGCTGTCGATTTCCGCCGGTGCGGTCGTCACACCGGGGGGAAGTCCTTCGAGCTTGACCGTCGCTTTGCCATCGAAAGGTTTGAGTTGCTCGACATCAATGGCGAATTCAACCGAATGGCCTTGTTCGACGTTGACATTGGGCAGCGCCATTCGCAGGTAAGGCTCGCTTACCGTGAGTTCCACGAGTTGTGTCGCCGACACAACGCGTCCCTCGACGTTCGCCTCGCCAATCATGACGATGGGCCACGTGCGAACGGCTGCGTCTTGGTCGGCAGTCAACGGAATCAAGACTTCGTTCTCTTTCTGCTTGATTCGCAGCGACGCATTCGACGAAATGCCCGTTGGGTTATAGAGCATTTTCACAAGAATCGAGTCGGTGAAACCTTCGTCGCGATCGGCGATCACTTTCAGATATTTCACACCACGCTGCACCAGCGGTGCTTTTGGCTCGACGAGTGAAATCCGGAATGGCAGCGGCTTTGTTGTCGTCACTGACGCGCGGTCGGCAGTGTGACTCCAGACAGACCGGTTGTTCTGGCCGCTGACCAGCATCGAAACTTGATCGAAATCCGCAGTGACCGGTTCGCTCCCCTCGGCCTTGGCGACCGACAGCGTGGCATAGCTGCCACTGGGCAATGCATCGCCGGCAGCATGAAACACAACGGGAATACGGCTTTC
>JBGSWC010000232.1:0-11415 GCA_041752635.1 Pirellulales bacterium
GGGCCATTGGGGCATTAAAGCCTATGAGATACTAATCAAGCTGATGGTGGCGTGTATCGTCATTTGCTTTGCCGCAGTGGCAGTCGCACTCACAGTTTCGGGAAACCTTCCCTGGGGCGAAGTCTTTGCCGGTTTCATTCCCAACCCCTCGATTCTATTTCAACCAGCTCCAGCCTTTGAGTCGATGCTCGGTGAAGTCGGCGATAGCGCGGGCGGCTACTGGCGCGACCTGATTGTGAGCACGCAGTTCGACAACGTCGCCACCGCCGCCGCCACCGCTGTTGGCATTAACATGACGTTTCTGTTCCCTTATTCGTTGCTACGCAAGCGCTGGGGTAAGCTTCATCGCAACCTCACGATTTTCGATTTAGCGACCGGCATGTTCATTCCCTTCCTGCTGGCGACAAGTTTTGTTGTGATTGCCGCCGCCAATCGATTCCACAATCAGCCAGTTCTCGGACTCGCACAACCTATGCCGGCGGACAGCCAAATCGCGCCGCCAACCGACAAAGAAATGAGCGAATATCGCGGGCTGCTGAAGGCCCGACTCAAGGCGACCATGACTCCCGATGTGTTTGCCGCGCTCGATGATGCGACGCTCGCCTTGTCGATCGACGAACTGCCACTGGTTGAAAAGCAGATTGCGGCAAACCTAGTCTCACGCGATGCAAACCGCCTGGCTGGTGCCCTCGCTCCACTCACGGGAAACTCAATCGCGAACATCGTATTCGGCATTGGTGTGCTCGGCATGGCGCTGTCGACCATCACTGTGCTCATGCTGATGTCGGGCTTTGCGCTTACCGAGATGCTCGGACTTCCCAACGAGGGCTGGCCATTCAAGCTCTGCTGCTTGGCATCGGCCACCGGTGCTTTGGGACCATTTTTTTGGAGCAAAGCCTCGTTTGCGCTCGCGGTCCCGACGTCGGTCTTCGGCCTCATCGTGCTGCCGATTGCCTACATCACGTTCGCCTTAATGATGAACAGTCGCAGCCTGATGGGCAGTGCGATGCCCAAGGGAACCAGTCGCCTCGTGTGGAACACGCTACTCATCATTGCCGCCTCGATCGCGACGATATCGAGTTTGTATATCGTCTATTTGAAGCTGAAGGGCTGGTTGTAGAATTGTCATTCCCGCGCAGGCGGGAATCTAGTTCAAGTGCGTTACAACTGAATCGAGTTAGCGCTAAACTAAAGTGACGAATGAGGCCTCTCCCGCAATCGCGCAAGTCGCGATAGCGCGAACTGCGACGCGATAATAGCCACCTAATCTAGATTCCCGCCTTCGCGGGAATGACAATTAATTACCCGTCGCCACAGGTCGCGATGAGTCTCGAATCCACTCACTCCAAGAACCGGCATAGAGCTTCGCATCGGCGATGCCCGCAGTGTGCATGGCCAGCAAGTTGTGGCAAGCCGTCACGCCAGAGCCACACATCGCGACGATTGGTGTCGTGGTGTTCGCCTCACGCAACTTCGCAAAACGGGTCGCCAATTTATTCGCCGGCAGGAACTTGCCGTCACTACCGAGATTCTGCTTGAACGGCAAGTTGATCGCCCCTGGTACATGGCCGGCAATCGGGTCGATTGGCTCGATTTCGCCACGAAATCGCTCGGCTTCGCGAGCGTCAATGAGTCGAATCGTGCCGAGTCGCTCGCATACTGCTTCCGAGGTAAGCCACATCGAATCGTCGGCCTGCGCAACGAAGTTTGTCGGCGTGACGGTTGGTAATTCGGTAGTCAGCGATTGCCCCGCGGCCTGCCAAGCGGCGACACCACCATCGAGCACCGCCACGCGGGTATGCCCCAGCCAGCGAGCGAGCCACCAGAGTCGCGAGGCGAATGCACCCCCCGAACTGTCGTAGGCGACGATCTGCGAATCGTTGTCGATGCCCCATTCGCCAAATTGCCTGGCAAGCACTTCGGGGGCCGGCAAAGGGTGGCGACCGTTAGTTGGAGTGATTGGCCCGGAGAGATGCTCGTCGAGGTGTGCGTAGCGAGCGCTGGGCAAGTGATCTTTGCGATATTGTTCGCGGCCAGCCGCCGGATTGGCGAGATCGAAGCGGCAATCGACGACAATTGTCTGGGGCGAATCGATGATAGCAAGCAAGTCGTCGACAGAAATGATGTTTTCGAAAAGCATGTGATTTATCTTTCCTTAATTTTTTGCGAAACCTCTGTGTTCCACTGGGGTTGGGTGAGGACGACGACTTGTTGGCCAAGAAAACAGTTGTATCTTGCTGCTGCGATGGCGTTATAATCAATCGGTTTTGCTACCAATCTTAAAGGAGTTCACGATGTTGCGTCACTCGCTCGCGGTAGTTTCACTCACTTGTCTGGTTTCTGCGTCGGCGATTGCCCAACTTCCCGACGGTGCCGACAGCAATTGGCATCAATGGCGTGGCCCGCTGTCGACCGGCGTGGCTCCCGAAGGCAATCCGCCAACGAGTTGGGGTCCCGAAGAAAACATCGTTTGGAAAACGGCCATTTCGGGCAAGGGGAGCAGCAGTCCTATCGTGTGGGGGGATCGCATCTTTGTGACGTCGGCCATCGAGAACAAGACCGACGAAGTCCGGCCCGCCGGTCCGGTCGATCCGCCGCAGCCTCCACAACGAGACCGACGCCGTGGATTTGGCGGGTTTGGTGGTGGACGGGGTGGCAAGCCGACGAGCGAATACTCGTTTGTGGTTTATTGCATCGATCGCAAGTCGGGCGACGTCGTTTGGCAGAAAACAGCAGCCACTCAGGTGCCCCACGAAGGAGTCCATTCGACGAACACCTACGCCTCGGCCTCACCAGTCACCGACGGAAAGCATGTTTTCGTTTCCTTCGGATCGTATGGCATCTATTGTTACGATTTCGACGGCAACCAGGTCTGGAGCCGCGATCTGGGCGACATGCAGACCCGTGCCTCGTTCGGCGAAGGGGCTTCGCCCGCCCTCTATGGCGATACCCTCATCGTGCCTTGGGACCACGAAGGCCCGTCGTTCATCACAGCGCTCGACGCGAAAACGGGCGACGAAATTTGGAAGAAAGAGCGCGATGAAGACACCACATGGAACACACCTCTCATCGTCGAATCGGCCGGTCGCACTCAGGTGATCATCAGCGCGACTAATCGCACGCGAAGCTACGACCTAGCCAATGGCGAAATCATCTGGGAATGTGGTGGACAAACCACGAATCCGATCCCCTCGCCTATCGCTTACAAAGGCATGGTGCTCTGCATGAGCGGCTACCGGGGCGAAGCGCTCCAGGCGATTTCGCTCGAGGCCAAGGGAGACGTGACGGAATCGTCGGAAGTCGTTTGGACACACAACGAAGGAACGTCGTATGTGCCATCGGCCGTACTCACCAGCGAGCGACTCTTCTTCACCAAGGGAAACAATGGCATCTTGTCGATCATCGATGCAAACACGGGCGAAGCCTATGTCGACCAAAAGCGGTTGCCCAGCGTCAGCAGCATCTACGCCTCGCCCGTGGCGGCTGCCGGTCGTGTCTACATCACCGGCCGCGACGGCACAACGTTGGTGCTCGCCGACGCCAAGGAATTCGAGGTGGTCGCGACAAATGAATTGGGCGAAGATGTCGACGCGTCACCCGCGATTGTCGGTTCGCAGATGTTCATTCGCGGTGCGAACCACTTGTTCTGTATCGGCAAGTGACACCTTTGCACTTCGAGCGCTGATAACGGGCGAAGTCGTCTATTCGCGGTTGCGAAATTTGCGATAGAGCTGCTTATGACGATCGTCGAGATCGACCGCTTTGCCATTGACGTAGGCCGAAGTCACTTGAGTCGGAATCTCGAGAATGTCGCCATCGGCGACGAACAGCGTTGCGTCTTTGCCAACGTCGAGCGAACCGAGACGATCGGCGACACCGAGTATTTGTGCCGGATAGAGCGTGATGCCCTTAAGGGCTTCGTCGGGCGAGATGCCATAAGCGGCGGCGGTCGCGGCGTGATAAGGAAGATTTCGGAGATTCGAGGGCGTACCACCGTCGCCAGCGATGCAATACTTAATGCCAGCCTGCTGCAATCTTGCGGGCAGCGTGTAGCCGTCGTCGTAAGGGTCGTCGGGGCTTCCCGGCAGCCGATAAACGGCCGAAACAATCACGGGGATGTCGAATTGCTTTAGCAATTTCGCACACTCGGGAGCTTCGTAACCGCTGTAAATTACCAGCCGCAGTTTGTGTTGCTGCGCAAACGCGACGGCCGAGTTGATCTCAGCCACCTGGTTGGCTTCGGCAATCAACAACTGCTTGCCGGCGAGGAGGGGCCCCATCGCTTCGAGTCGAATATCAAACTTGGTGCCCGCCTTAGGGGCTGTTCGAGCTTGGTGATAGGCTGTTGCTGTTTCGAAAAACTCAGACAACTCGCGAAGTTCGGCATCGTCGTCTTGCACTTTTGGCCAGCGAACGTGCATCGCGATGTTTGGCGTGTGGACCATTTGCTCGGCTGTCCAACCGCTCAACTTCAACAAGCTCGATTGACCACCAATTCGCTTCGACTCGGGCGCAATTAGTGATAGGAGTAGGCCGTTACTGCGAACGACGGGAATCAATTCGCTATCGGGATTCACCGCCTTGTGGGCAATGGCGTTGGGATTGAACTCGCCCGTCTCACGAGAATCGACGGTAGCCCGCACGGCTTCGATCTCGACCAAGCCGAGCTGCGAATAAGCCGAGATCAAACCAGGATAGACGTGCAACGATTCGAGCGAGACACGCTTTGCATCGTCGGGAATCGTCACTTTCGAACCGATGGCGATGATACCCGATTCGTCAAACACAATGGTTGCGTTGGCAATATCGGGCCCGCTGACTGGGTGAACCGTCGCGCCCACCAGCGCCGTGGTTTCACCACTGGCGAAGTGAGACAAGCCTAATGCAAGGCAGAAAAAGCTGAGGAGTCGTATCATGGGTTTCAAATTCTATTCGTGGAAATGCAAGTGATCGTCGTGGTCGTGGCCGGCACAGTATTCATCGTGACGCGGCCAGAACCGTGATTCGTCGATGCGATTATCGCCCGGCTTAGCAGACGATTCGCCCGAAGCGAGCACGGCTGCGATGAGTTGTGCTTTGAGCTTGGCATCGCGCTGGCGGAAGTCTTGGTCGCGAGCCATGTCGAAATAACAGCAACCGTCGACCCAAGTCTGCTCGCACTTCGAAAGCGTCGACATCGGTGGGCCGCTCCACACGACCACGTCGGCTTGCTTGCCTGGTTCGAGCGAACCGGTGTACTGGTCGATGCGAAGCTGTTTTGCTGGGTTGAGTGTCACGAATTTCCACGCTTCATCGGCCGGCACGCCGCCATATTTCATGGCCTTGGCCGCTTCGTGATTAAGGTGGCGACCAAGCTCGGGATCGTCGGAGTTGAACGACACGACAATGCCAGCGTCGTGCATCATCGCGCCGTTGAACGGAATCGCATCGTAGACTTCAAATTTATAGGCCCACCAATCGGCAAAGCTCGACGCCATCGCCCCATGCTTGGCCATTTCGGGTGTGACTTTGTAACCTTCGAGAATGTGTTGCAGTGTGCCGATGCGAACATCGTAACGATCGAGCGTACGGAGCAGTGCGATGATCTCGGTTTGCTTGTAGCTGTGGCAATGGATCCATCGCTTGTGTTCGAGAATTTGGGCCACCGCTTCGAGCTGCAGATCGCGGCGTGGTGGCAGGCCCTTGTGTTCGGTTCTCCATTGCTGCCATTCGCTGCTGTATCGCCGGGCGGCGGCGAATTGGTCGATCATGATTTCATCGACCCCCATACGGGTTTGCGGATAGCGAGTCGTGTGACGTTCGCCCCAGTTACTTTGTTTAACGTTCTCGCCGAGAGCGAACTTAATGCCGGCGGGTGCTTCGGCCATTTTGAGCTGTTCGCCGGTGAGTCCCCATCGCATCTTAACGACTTGGTTCTGACCACCGATCGGATTGGCCGATCCGTGTAGCACATTGATCGCCGTTACACCGCCGGCCAGTTGGCGATAGATGTTGATGTCGCGCGCGTCGACAAAGTCGCTGATGCGGACTTCGGCCGTGATCGCTTGTCCGCTTTCGTTGATGCCGCCATCGGTGGCGATGTGCGAATGGCAATCGATGATGCCGGCCGAAACGTGCTTGCCGCGGCAGTCAATGAGGCGAGCCTCCTTTGGGATTTCTACGTCGTTGCCAACCGCCTCGATTTTGCCATGGGTCACCAGCAAGGTGGCATTCTCGATGATGCCGTTTTCGCTGCCGGTCCAAACAGTCGCGTTGGTGAATGCGACAATTTCCGGCTCGGGGAATTCCGCGACGCCAAACGGGCCAAACGGGTAGTTCACAATAACATCGACATTGTTTTCGCGTGCGTCGTCGTTGTCACCTTCGTTGTCTACGTCTTCGCTTTCGTCACCTGCGGCATTTTCATCGTCTTCGGCTTTGGTTGCTGACTTCGGCGTCTCCATTGCGCCGGTGAATTCGATTGTCGATCCATCGCCCAGGCGAATGCTGCCGATCAAAGTCATGCCATCGTCGGCCGGGAGAATCGTTGCTGAGAGCGGCAACTTGCCGAGGTTGTGCGCTTTCGGCGCGACTACCAACCCCGACAACTGAAATCCACTCACAACGAGTCCTTCGAGATCCATTTTCGAGTCGCTCGATTCGCTCTCGGCTGCTTCCTTCAGAGGTTTCTTGCCTTTCTCTTGATCGACTTTCGCTGGTGGAATTTCGCGAGAAAATTCGGCCGACGGTTTTGCCGACCCCGTCTTCACTTCAAGATACCACAGGTTGCTAGTGGCGACCGGCTTGTCAAACTTGAGCTTCCAAACGCCACCAAAGTCGGCGACAGGACTGGCACGCGTTTCGTACTGTTGGCCGTCAATCCAGGTCGCGACCACGCGCGCCTTTGAATCGGAAAACAAGTCGCCTTCGGCGACGACGAGCGTCGCCGCCTTGCCAACAGCCACGGTACCCAGTCGATCGTCGACGTCGAACAAATTAGCGGGCCGAGTCGTCAACGCAGCGAGCGCTTCGTCGGCTGGTAGTCCACGTTTGACTGCCTTGCGAACGTTGCTCAGAAAGTCGGCCGGATCCTTCAGTCCGTCGGTGGTGAGCATGATGGAGACGCCGGCGGTTGCGAGTCGCCCCGGGTTCTCGGGAGCGAGTTTCCAGTGCATGAGATCGGCCAGCGAAGCCTCGCTAGCCGCTTGCGGAGAATCGAGCCTTGGCGGCTTGGGGAAGTCGACCGGCACAATGACCGGTCGGCCCGTGGCGGCGATTTCGTCGAGCCGATGATACTCTCGCCCCGAACCCAATAGCACCAGGCGCAAGCCAAACTCGCGTGCGAAGCGATCGGCACGCAAGGCAAATTGTTCGTCGCGGGCCACAGCGATGACCATTCGTTGGGCGTTGAGACACGTGGCTAGCGATTGCAGTGCCACGTTCTGTTCGGGCCTCGGGACCGATGGATCGGCGGCCGCGACCGCGTGGGCCGACTCATACCACTCTGCGTCGAGCATCGCTTGGCGTGCCAATGCCACTGCACCCATCGGGCTGTTCGGGTAACCCTCGTCACGGCGGCCCCAGCCGATTGTGAGCTCAACGTGCTGGGCAACTGTGGGTACGAGCACAACAGCCGACTTGTCGACGGGTGCCGTTGTGACGAGGGTGCTCTGCCCTTTGATAATCCCATCGCGCGGCGAGGCGAGGCGGACTGCGATGCCCTGGTTGCGAAGCGCCTCGTTCACTTTCGCATCGGCCGACAAACTGTCGACGACTCGCGACTGAGGTGTGATTTGGCTATTCCAGTATCCCGGTTGGTCGTTGTTCGCTGTTATCTCGACTTTGTTGTAACTGTCGATGAATCCGGCATAGATGGTCTTGCCGGTTGCATCGATTCGCCTTGCGCCGACGGGAATGCTTGCTGGAATTTCATCGCCACTGGTGATTGCCGTGATGATCGTGCCATCGACAATGATCGTCGCATTGTCGAGCACTTTGCCCGGCTCACAAACAACTCGACCACCAACTAGGGCGAATACCTGCGGTGGTGACTCGCGCAGTCCTTCGGTCGGAACAGTGTCGGCCGACTTGCTCACATTGCCAACAAACGCCAGCAACATCGCGATAGTGAGAAAACGCATGAAGTAACGCTGGGGAAAAAGGTTAGGGGCGGATTGACCGCAGCAGGAAGGAATCGCGGTCGTTTGGCTGCGGGCTCTGTAGTTTGCCCCAAGCCAGCGGCGACTGCAACTATTTTTGGGTCCGATCGTCAATTAAGCTTGAGTGTTGACCATTGGTCTGGCCGTAGCGGCACCTGCGGACAACAAGCGCACAGCAAGAGGTGAAATGGTGATGACGACGATTAAATGGATGTTCTTGCTGCTGTTTTCCGTAATCCTGATCTGGCCGAAGACTCAGGCGGCACCGCCTAACTTGGTCGTCATTATGGCCGACGACCTCGGTTACGGCGATGTGTCGTGCTATGGCACCAAGTCGCTCGAGACACCACACATCGACCGCCTCGCCAGCGAAGGCATTCGCTTCACCAGCGGCTACTGCTCGGCTTCGACCTGCACGCCGACTCGCTATTCGTTTCTCACTGGTGAATATGCCTTCCGTAAACCGGGTACCGGCATCGCATCGCCCAACAATCCAGCCATTATCAAACCGGGGACCGAAACCATCGCTTCGCTGCTCGACCGCGCCGGTTACGAAACGGCGGTCATCGGCAAGTGGCACCTGGGGCTGGGCGGCGCGAAAGGTCCACAGTGGAACGACGAGCTCAAGCCCGGTCCGCTCGAAATTGGATTCGACCGCTGCTTCTTGCTCCCCACCACCAACGACCGCGTGCCGCAGGTCTATGTCGAAGGCCATCGCGTGCTGAACCTCGATCCGAGCGATCCATTGATCGTCAGCGAGAAACCGTTCGACGATCAGCGGACCGGCATCACCGCTCGCGACACGTTGCGGATGGATTGGTCGCATGGCCACAACGGCACCATCCACAACGGCATCGGCCGCATTGGGTTTTATGCCGGTGGCCATGCCGCGCGGTTCCGCGACGAGGATCTCGCCGACAAGTGGGTCGAGCAATCGAACAGGTTCATCGAAGCCAACAAAGACAAACCATTCTTTTTATTCTTCGCCTCACACGACCTGCACGTGCCACGCATGCCGCACGAGCGGTTCCAGGGAGCGACGTCACTCGGCTATCGGGGCGATGCGATTGTCGAACTCGATTGGTGCGTCGGCGAAATTACCAAAACGCTCGAGCGGCTCGGCATTGCTGAGAACACGCTCGTCGTATTCTGCAGCGACAACGGCCCGGTGCTCGACGACGGCTACAAAGATGGCGCGGTCGAACAACTCGGCAGCCACAAGCCAGCGGGCCCTTACAGCGGCGGCAAGTACAGCATCCAAGAAGGGGGCACTCGCACGCCGTTCATCACGTGGTGGCCGGGAACGATCAAGCCCGCCGTATCAGACGAGATGGTCTGCACGATCGACCTCGCCGCCAGTGCGGCGGCCCTCGCCGGTTTCGAAGTTCCCGAAGGAGCTTGCGTCGATAGCGAAAACGTCTTGCCCGCACTACTCGGCAAGCCCGACGCCGAAGGCCGCGAAGAACTCATTCAACAAGACAATGGCAACAGCGGTGCCCTCGGTTTCCGTCGTGGCGATTGGAAGCTCCAGCGCAAACCTGTCGGCAACAACAAACGCCAAACAGGCGGACCGAAGTTTGAGTACCAGCTCTTCGATCTAACCAAAGACCCGGCCGAAAAGTCGAATGTCGCCGGCAAGAATAAAGAAGTGCTGCAGCAGATGATCGCGCGGCTGAACGGGATTGTCGTAAAATAGCACGGCAATGTAGCACGATTCTCCGAATCGTGAATTCACGGCTCGGAGAGCCATGCTACAATGCGCCCTTGCAAACGTGGGGCATTTACGCACTGCTGTCGATGGTGTTCGCGGGCGTGACCGCCGTCATTGCCAAGCGCGGACTCAATGGCATTTCCGGCTAACTTGGCATTACGGTCCGCAGGCTGTTTGTGGCGGCATTGGTCACGGTGTTCGCGCTATTGTTTGTCGACCGCCACGAGTTCGCGCGGCTCAACCGCGAGAACATCCTCTGGCTCGCCGCCTCAGTCGCCACGACGACCGCCTTGTGGATCTTCTACTACAAAGCCCTCGCCGATGGTAAAGACGCAACAGTGGCGTTCATCGACAAAGGAAGCTTCGTCGTCGCGGTGCTGCTGGCGTGGTTGAATTTGGGCGAGTCGATTTCGGTGCGAACGTTGACAGGCGCACGCCTGATTGCGGCAGGGTTGTGGGTTGTTTCGCGGGGGCAGCCGTGATCGAATGCCCCTAATTCGCATTAGAATTTAGTTGATTTGCCAGCGACCGTGTGTTAGGATCCAAGCCAACTTGGCCGAAAGAATCGTCCACTTGTTGGCGATTTTCATAAGGCTTCACATTTACGTAGACACCTGGATTTGTGAGAGTTCTCATGACTGGACTTTTACGTGTTATTTGCTTCACAACTTGCTTGTTGGCATCTGCGACTGTGACATGGGGAGAATCGATCTACCTGAATATCGACAACATTTCCGTGGCGGTTGGATCAGGCACGTCTCCGGGATCCTTCAATAACACCTTCAACAATGGGCAGACGATCAACAAGGTCATTGATGCTCCGTCCGCAGACTCGGAGGAGTTTCACAATCAAACGACACACATTTGGTTCACTGCCAATGAAGTGGGCGGCGGGCTTGAACTCGAATTCGACCTTGGAATTGCTTACGACATCAGTACCTTACATTTTTGGAATTACACTGCTGAGAGTTACGACGTCGACAACGTCGAATTCACATTCTTCGGTCTCGCGGGCCAACAGGTTGGGACATTGTCGATCCAGCCTAACCTCGGGACTAGCCCTGGAATCACTGCGCAAGACATTCCCCTCGCGGCTCCGCTTAATGTTAGAAGCGTGACTGCATTTCTGTCGGGTAGCAATCGCGAAGTCGATTTTCAGAATATCGGCTTCACGGCAGTCGTATCGCAAATTCCTGAGCCGACTTCGCTCGGACTTGTAGCGTTGGGAATCGCGATAGTCGTTGTTGCAAACCGCCGCGGCTGATCTTCCAAAGGTTGACCCCAGCGCCGGGTGCCACTGCTGGCTTGTCTGGCAGTGAGGCGTCGGTACAGGGTTCACACTGCTGGAAAAGCCAGCAGTGGCACCCCATTCAGCCCAGTTTATAGCAGTTCATTCTTCGCGTGCGAAAACGCCTCGACCGCGCGCTCCAAGTCCTCCCGCGAATGCCCCGCAGAAATCTGCGTGCGAATCCGCGCCTTGCCCATCGGCACCACCGGGTACGAGAAACCAATGACATAGATGCCCAGTTCCAATAGCCTGTCGGCCATGCGGCTGGCGAGTGCTGC
>JBGSWC010000233.1:0-8837 GCA_041752635.1 Pirellulales bacterium
AAATTTGGCGAAAACCGACCGGTTTTGACCCCGAGCGTGGCCAGTTTCACACGTATCTGTTTACGCTGGCAAGAAGTCGAGCCATCGACCGGCTCAGGTCGACGACCTTGCGAACCAACAAGTCAAACGCTGCGGCTCGCTCGGTGGCGGCGGAGCGAAGCACGGCCGCCGCCGACTTGAGCCCCGCTAGAATGGCGCTAGTCGTTGAACGCCGTCAAATGGTAAGAGAGGCGATCGAGATTCTTGACCCCGAGCATCGGCATGCACTCGAACTCGCTTATTTTGACGGGTTGACGCATGTCGAAATTGCCGAGCAACTCAGTATGCCGCTCGGTACGGTCAAGACTCGAATCCGCCAAGCGATGCAAATACTTCGTCATCAACTGAAAGAGCTCAACGAGTGAAACGGGAGTGCCAAAAAGTGAGCGAGTCGCTAGCCGACTACGCACTCGACTTGCTCGGCGAGTCCGAGACGGCCGACGTGCGCCAGCACCTCGCCGATGGATGCCAATCGTGTGAGCAAGAGTTACGTGAGCTCGAGGCGGCGAGCCAACTGCTGGCCTATGACCTGCAAGGGGTTGCACCGCCCGTGAAACTTAAGGCGAAATTGATGGAGGCCATTGCCGGCGAGTCGGCCACGCAGTCAAAGGTTTTGCGACCCCGCACAGCGGATTTACAGTCGGGTCGCGCTCGCTGGAACTGGAAAGTCGTGCTTCCCTATCTCGCAGCCAGTGTTTGTGCGGTCGCGTTGGGCTGGTTCGTTTCGCAGTTCGCCGGGAACAGCCGGCAAGCTCGCGACACCATGATCGCTCAGCAACAATGGCAACAACAAATCGATCGTGCGCGACGCGATCTTGGAATTCCCGCCGCTCAGCCGGTCGATTGGCGAGCGACCGACCGCGGTGGCGATGTCACCATCATGGCCTTCGACGACAACATTGCCGAACAGCTTCACTTGATTGTCGCGGGCATCGATCCGCCGGGCGGCGAAGTTCGCTATTTCGTGTGGCTATTAGACGACGGCGATAACGTGTTGAGCGCGGCTCGACTCGATGTCGGATCGGCGAGGGTCTCTGTCGGAGTCGCCGATTGGACCAATCGCTCTGCCAAGCTGCACAAAGCCATCGTTTCGGCCGAAACGGCCGCCGACCCCACTTCGCCGAGCGACCAGATTATCGCCACCGCCGAACTATCGTCGGACTAACGCTTTGCTCAATCGCGATTGCGCGACCGCTTCGGACGATCGCGGCCTTTTCGCTATTCGCCGATGCAATACAGAAACTTGTCGGATCGCACGAACAATTGACCATCGCTGACAGCGGGAGTCGCGCTGAATGCGCTGTCGTCGCCGTCGAATGCAGGGTTGTGCGATACGATGTTCAGTTTGTCGCCCGCAGCAATCACGTAGCTCTCGCCGCTCCGGGTGAATTGAATGATGTTGCCGCCCACGGCAATCGGGGACGAATAATCGGCGTTGGGGAATCCACCCGTTGGTTTCCCCAGTCGCGGCAGTCGCTCTTTGTAAATCGCCTCGCCATCGTCGAGCCCGGCGGCATAAAAAATTCCACCCGAAGCCCAGAACATCGAGTCGCCGACAACGATGGGTGTCGCAATGCTCGAACGGAGCCGCGTTTTCCAGAGCGTGTTGGTGTCGCTAACATCCCCCGCTCCGCCCAGCTTGAAACCCATTGCGTTGCCTTCGCGACCCCCCATCAAGAAGCCGCGCCCGTGGCTCACGACAATTCCGCCACAAGCCGAGTCGCCCAGCGGAGTGTTGGCTGTCCAAAGTTTTTTTCCATTGGTTGGATCGACCGCCACCACTTGCCCGGGCAGGTTGAACAGCACTTGAGTCGCTCCGTCGACATCGACGGCGGTCGGCGTCGACCACGAATTGGTGAAACTCTTGTCGTCGATCGACCAGACAAGTGTGCCGGTCTGTTTGTTGACTCCGACCAAGTGGTGACCCAGCACGCCCGCATCGACGACTACCATGTCGCCCACAACAATCGGGCTCGAACCATCGCCCCACTTCGCGGGGTCCGACATTTGCCCTAGATCGAGTTGCCACAGTTGCTTGCCGCTACGGTCGAAGGCGAACAATCCGCTCTTGCCCAGCAGCGCGAACACGGTGTCGCCGTCGACGGCAACCGAACTGCTCGCGTATCCGTGCTGGGTGATGAAGCCTTCGTAGGGGTCTTCGTCGCCAGTCGCTTCGATCGAAGCCCGCCACACTTCAGCGCCCGTTTTGCGATCGAAGGCGATCACGTGGCGAACAAGGTCGCCCTTGGTGCCCGGGTTCGACGGGTCGATTCCGTAGCCGGTGTAGGCAGTCAAGTAGACGCGATCACCCGCCACCACCGGCGACGATGTTCCCTTGCCCGGCAATGGAGACCGCCAAGCCAAGTTCTTGTCGCTCGACCACTCCAGCGGCACCGCCGTATCGTCGGCGATCCCCGATCCCTGAGGTCCGCGAAAACGGGTCCAGTCGCTCGCTTCGCAAACAAACGACGTTGCAATCACAGACGATGCAAACAAACACACAGCAGCGAGTAACAGCGTTTTCATTTCAATCTCTCGGCACAGGGGAGTGGGGGACGACTCGCTCAATCATAGGACCCCGCCGTCAAATCGCAAGCTATTGAGATCTTCCGGGCAACTCGCCGATGCCTTTGCGACACCACACGACTCGTGGCGCGACTCACAGTTTGCGTCGCGCGACGCTGGTGCTGTATCATGGTCGGAACTGAAATCCAGAGCTTTCGGTTACCGATCGCTGACCTGCGCATAAGCGACCGAACAAACCGAGCCAACTCACGAGTTCTCCCGATGAAGCAATTCACGATCCTACTATCCATGCTCGCAGCGTCCACACAGGGGGCGTTTGCCGACACCGTCGCCAGTTGGCAAGAAACCCCGCCGATCAGTGTCGGCGTTACGGGCTTGACGGTGACGTTGACCAGCGGAGCCGACGATCCCAAACAAGCCCAGGCCGACACGCCGCACGTCGTCACGGTGACAGCAATCCAGCAGGCAACTCCCGCCCATGGGCCGTTGCGGGTGGGTGACATCCTTAATTCGGTCAACGGCGTTTCGCTCAAGGTTGTCGATCCGCGTCATCTTCTCGGCGCTCAGATCAACGTCTCGGAAGGGGGCGACGGTAAGATGACATACGGCCTCTTGCGCGATGGCGAAGCCCTGCAGGTCACGATTCAACTCGATCCCGTCGGTAGCTATTCCGACACTTTCCCCATCGACTGTGCGAAAAGCCAATGGCTCATCGATCAGACAGCAAAGTTCATTCTCGATAACGGCGGCCCCGAAGCGGGCATTACCGGCAACCTCGAAGCTCTGTTCCTGATGTCGACCGGCGAACCGAAGTACATGCCAGCCGTCGAGAAATACGCCGTCGAATTGGCGGGCAAGCCGTGCGGCACAAGCACTTGGATGATCGGCTACAGCGGCCTCTTTCTTGGCGAGTATTATCTGGCGACCGGCGACAAGCGAGTACTGCCGGCGCTCGCTCAGCGTTGCGATCGCTTGGCGAGCGGTCAGTGGTTCGGTGGTTGGGGCCATAGCACCATTCACTGCGGACCCGGCTATGTCACAGGGGGAACCCTCAATGCCGCCGGCGACCAGGCGCTCACCACCCTGATTCTCGCCCGCGAATGCGGCTTAGAAATCGACCTGCCCACTTACAACAACGCGATCGTGCAGTTCAGTCGATTCGCCGGTCGCGGCGGTGTTCCCTACGGCGACCACCACCCCGAGTTGTGGTGGTCGTCGAACGGCAAGAACGGCGGCCTGGCCTCGGCCCTGACGCTGTTGCCGCAAGAAAAGTTTCAGGGCCGCGCAAAACTGCTGGCGCTCAGCGAAACCGATTCGTACTTCGGCCACGAGGGAGGCCATGGCTCGTGCTTTGGCAATCACACTTGGCGCAACGTAATCGACGCTCTGATCATCGATCACCCCGCTGGCTCTTGGCGGCGACACAAGGACCAAATGATTTGGCACTACGAGTTGAGTCGCATGCCCGGCGGCGGTTTTCGAGTGCCCCATCCAGGTGGCCACAACCCGATCGGCAATGCTCCCCATTACCAGACAGGACTGCTCGCCATGGCATTAACGGCCCATCGCCAGCAACTACGAATCACGGGCAAGCCACGCACGAAATTCTCGGTGCCTTACGAGCCAACCGAGGGGGAATTGGCCGTGGCCGATAACGATTTTCAGCGGACCGATTGGGTCGATGGCGTCGTGGTCGATATTCCCCCCCACGAAATTGCCAAGGTGTTTACCACAATCTACAACGCCGATGGCGTTCCCTCGGCACGCAGCACCAACGCTTCAGAGAATCACCCCGGCAAACAGCGGATGCCCGCCGACTGGTACTTCAAAATCATGCACCACTACTCGCCGCAGGCCCGTGTGTGGGCCGCCAATGGCTTGAGCTATCTCGGCGACGAGGCCATTCCGTCGATCACCGAGGCGCTGGCCAGCGAAGACAGCCGTCTCCGCACGGCCGGTCTCAATGCCATCAGCGCCGCGACGGGCTGGGGGCCGGGCAAGACCAAGTCGAACATCACCCCCGCGATGATCGACCAGCACTTTCTGACCGCCATCGTCGCCACGTTGAAAGATGAATCGCGGCCGATGTGGGAACGTCGCCACGCGCTGATGGCCATGAGCTGCGCCGATAAAAAATCGATCAAGGCTTACCTCGATGTGATCGAGCCCTACTTTTGCGACGACGAGTGGTGGTTGCGTGTCGCGGCGTTCAAAGCGGTCGAACCGTTGATCATGGAGACCGAGACGTTCCGCGGCCTGATACCCACCATGATTGCCAGCTACGATCGCGACACCCGCTTGCCATCGCGTCGCTGGGGCGCGACGAGTGTGTTTCAGGCGGCGATCGCCAAGAACCCCGCAATCAAAGACGAGCTGGTCGCCGCGATGGCTGCGAGCGTCGACCGCATCAAACTCCGCGAGGGCTTCGAGCAACCGATCGACCAAAACAACATCTTCGAGACACTCCGCTATGTCGACATGAAGAAGAACCCCGAGAACGCGATCCTCCTGCTCCCCGCCATCGAACGGGTTTATCCACAACTCGAGTCACTCCCCGCCAGTTGGACCATTATCGGGGCCAACTGGGGCAACATCGGTCTGGCCAAGGCAGCCATGCAACTCAAACACGAAGGTCGCCCGTTCGTCGCGTCGATGAAACGTATTCGACCGAATCTCGCTGCTCGAGACATGAACGGCAAACAGGGCGCCACGCTGCGGCAAGCACTCGCCACGCTCGATGAAACGATCGAGCAGTGGGAAGCCGAACATGGCGAGGTGACCCTCGACTAGCACGGCAGCGACCCTCGCTACAGCGAGCGGGGGCGTCCCGGGGCTGTGTGCGTCAACGCCGACAGTCGCGCCATTACCACACCGGCGGACTGGGTGAGGGTGACGATATGACAGCCGCCCAAGTGCGCAAAGCTGTGAGGCTGTTGGCATCGAACTCGCCATCGACGGCGACGGTCGCCTAATCGTCGACGCCCGCGAGTGGCGGTGCTCAACCAGGGGCGAGTCGAGACAGTCCGCCAGCACAAGGCGACGCTACTGGCAATGCTCCGCGGCGAATCTGCCGCGACCCATGGCCCCGAGCATAACGCTGGCAGCACCAGCGAACACGCCCCCGACGCCGTTGGCATTTGTCCCCAGTGCCCGCGGTTCCACGATTGGCAGAACCTGCTGGGTGATTGGCGGGTGGTTCGGCGGTGGTCGCAGTGGGTGATGAGGGATCTTAACGACCCGCGAAATCGTCGGGGAAACGGCTTTCGACCAAAGAAGCGGCGCAAAATACGAAGCAATGTTTCCGTGGTCGTGTGCGCCGGTGTATACTGTAAGGGATACAGGAAAGGACCCCTCACAATGGCCGCCGAAACCGTCCGCATTCATCCCCAGACCCACGCCAAGCTGCGCGAGATGGCAAAACACGATGGCCGATCAATGGCCGATGTGCTCGAAGACGCCATCGAGCAATTGAGGCGTCGTCGTGTCCTCGAAGAAACCGCCCGGGCTTATGCTGCCCTGCGCGATGATCCCGAGGCATGGCAAGCCGAACTCGAAGAGCGCGAAGCGTGGGACGCTAGCCTGGCCGATGGTCAGAAGGACGATTGACGATGGCCGCGAATGACCCGCAACGGGGCGACGTGTGGTTGGTGAACCTCGACCCCACGAAAGGACGCGAACAAGCTGGTACACGCCCGGCGTTGATCGTGTCGGCTGATCTGCTGAATGCCAGCAGAGCCGAGCTAGTGATCCTCGTGCCGATTACCAGTCGCAACAGAGCCATCGCAACGCACGTGGGGATTGATCCACCCGAAGGTGGGCTGACGATGGCAAGCTATGCGAAAACCGAAGATGTGCGATCAGTTTCTATCGATCGCCTCAAGAAAAAGTTGGGCCGAGTGACGAC
The DNA here is from genome assembly GCA_041752635.1 of Pirellulales bacterium. Lineage (GTDB taxonomy): Bacteria > Planctomycetota > Planctomycetia > Pirellulales > Lacipirellulaceae > JBGSWC01. The sequence continues at coordinate 6,470 of JBGSWC010000233.1, forward strand.
GACCACGATGGCCACGGTGAGTGATCGTTTGCGGATTGTGATGGACCTGTAGTTCCCGAGAACTAGCGGCATGCGGAGTGGGCGATGAGGGACTCGAACCCCCGACATCCTCGGTGTAAACGAGGCGCTCTAGCCAACTGAGCTAATCGCCCGCAGTAGCAGGATACTCAAAAATACTTAACCTTGCCAGTCGCCGTGAGCCGTTCACAGGCCAGCCACACGGCCACCACGCCGCTGCTGGTGATCGTTTAGCATAACCACGGGAGCGACTCGCTGCGATGGAGGACCGCTTCGGTCGATGCGATGTTCACGAGCGGAAAAAAACAACAGCACCGCGATCGGCCCGTGTTGCTTATCGGCTTATCAAATTATGGTCGACCGTTTGATTGTCGACTCGGCGCGGGGGGCTGTGTATAGTCGGCCTATTGAGCTTGCCGATCATTCGTTGGCATTCGTTGGCATTCGTTGGCTTCCGAAAAAAACATTTGCTGAGGTTAGCGGCAAATTTTCATGACAATTGGTACCAACAGCGGGCCTACCCCCCCCGAAAGCGACTTCCTGGTGCAATGCGCTGGCTGCATTGCTCAACCAATCGCGGTGCTCGACAGCGTAAATGCAGCGATTTTCGCCGAGAATGACGCGATGCGACGACTCGACGTCGACCGCGAGTCGTTCGTGCGATCGTGTATCGCTGCCGCCTCGGCAGCCAGTTCGCCGGCGCTGGCATTCGATTGCCAAGGAAGAAAATGGCACATAGTCAGCGGACCCCTCGGCCTACCTGACGGCGACGACGCTACCGCCTCAAGATGGCTGGTGGCTATCATGGCGGCCGAGGCCAACCGCGAAGCGGCGACCGCTTCGCTCGATCCGCTGACTGGTGCGCTCGATCGACGAGAGCTTGAAGCTTGGGCCTCGCAACATTGGCCCAGCGGAGCACCGAGTGGCCTGTCTTTCGGCCTGCTGTTCCTTGACTTCGATGGATTTAAACGAGTCAACGACGAATTTGGTCATCCGGCGGGCGACGTGGCCCTGGCGACGCTCGCCCGGCGACTGTTGGATTGCATTCGCGACCGCGACCAACTTTATCGGTACGGCGGCGACGAGTTCGTCGTCGTTGCCGCTGGCGTGACGACTCACGACAAACTCGATACGATCGTCCGCCGCGTATCGCGCGTGGTCGACGAGCCAGTCGAGATCGCTGGCGAGCCAGTGGCCTTAGGCCTGAGCGTTGGTGGGGCATTTAGCGGAGAAGGGCTTGGTAGCTTTGCTGAGCTGCTCGCGACGGCCGACCAACGAATGTACGCCAATAAGCGCCAGTCGGGCGAATCGAGTTGAAATTTGGCACTCGCTCTGCGACGCTAAGGGTTCAACGACTCAGCCTTGGCGGGCTGTGGTCACGGCGGCTTACCACTTTTCTGGAGTAAACAGCGATGCGCAAAACTACAGTGGCAATGGTGACGATCTTCTGCCTTTCGACCATGGTGGCCAGTTCAAGTGATTTGTTGGCAGAACCATTGGCGACCGATGTCCCTAACGTTACTGTCGCCGACTTTGGCAAAACAGCCAGTGGCGAGCCCGTTTCGGTTTACGAAGTTAAGAACGACAACGGCATGAAAATCCGCCTCATGACTCGCGGGGCCACACTCATTGGTGTCGACGCACCCGATCGTGATGGCAAACTCGCCGACGTTGTTTTCGGCTTCGACAACATCGCCGACTACGAAAGCGAAAAATACCAGTACTTCGGTTGCACCACCGGCCGCTACGCGAACCGGATTGCCGCTGGCAAATTTTCGCTCGACGACCAGGAGTACACGCTGGCGACCAACGATGGCCCTAACCACCTGCACGGTGGTGGCGACCGGGCACTCGACAAAGTCGTTTGGAAAGCGAAGCCGTTTGCGAACAACATGGGGTCAGGCGTCCGCTTTCGCTATACGAGCCCCGACGGCGAAGAAGGCTACCCGGGCAAACTCGACATGACGGTCAGCTATACGCTCACCAAAGCGAATGCGATCCGCATTCACTACGACGCCACGACCGATAAGGCGACGCCGATCAATCTGACCAACCATGCCTACTTCAACTTGGCAGGAGCCGGCGCGCCGACGATCAACGATCACGTTCTCAAGATCAACGCAAAAAACTACACCCCGGTCGACGACACATTGATTCCGACCGGCGAGCTCGCCGAGGTCGCCGGAACACCGCTCGATTTCCGCAGACCAACCCGCATCGGCGAGCGAGTCGACGAACTCACCGACACACCGGCCAAGGGCTACGACCACAATTTTGTGCTCAACGAACCGAAGGGTAAACGACCGCTGCGGCTCGCAGCCGTGGTGTACGATCCCACCAGTGGACGACA
>JBGSWC010000234.1:0-3048 GCA_041752635.1 Pirellulales bacterium
CTCGCCCGCCATTAGCGCCGCCCGGCGAGCCCACGCCGGCGGATGGGCTTCGCGAATGGTTGCCAAGAGTCTCGCGATGGTCTCTCCATCCGCACTCGCCCGCAGCGCGATTTGCAGTCGAACCAAATCGCACTCGGGCGATTGGCCTAGCGCAACCGCGGCGAGTGCCTGCGCGGCCTTACTGGCATCATTGCCAGCGAGATAGAGTTCGCCGATGGCGGCGGTCCATTTGTCGGCCATTGCCTGGGGCCGATTGTCCCACATCTCCAGCAATTCAAGTCCTTCGCTGGCTCGACCGAGATCGGCGAGTACTCTCAGCATCTGTACCCTTGCCTGCCAGGCAACCGAATCCGTAGTGGTGACCATCGCGAGTGGCCTCAGTCGCTCGCCCGCTTGCAGGAGCCCATCGTCGCGATCGGCCGAACCAGCCGGATAAGTTAGCCCCAGTTGCCGATAGGTATCGGCCAGTTCGAGCTGCGAACCGCGAACGATGCCTTTGAGTTCGTCGTCGCTCAAGCCTTCGGTTTCAGCGGCAACGTTGCCCAACGAGCGATCGCGCGCAAGTGTCTCGGCATCACGGGCAACTTGCTGAAGCCCCCTGCCGGCCGCGCGTAGCGCATCGCGACAAGCGTCGAGCGCAACGTCATCGCCAGGTCGTAACTCGTGGCGTTCGATTTCTCCGCGAGTGCGATCGACGAGCGCGCGCTCGAGCGCAACAAGCAACCTCAGCGACCCCGACGGCTGATGCTGTAAGTATTCATCGAGTGGATCGACGGCGCGTTGCCAAGCAGCCTCGCGCTCGCTCGCCGGTTCACTCGTCGCCATGGCCATCCGCGTGATCGCCTGCTGTACCAGCAAATTAGCGTAGCGACGGGCCGATAGGTTGCTATCGGCAAGCTCTTGCTCGACGTGTCGTTCCGCCAGCCAATACAACTGCCGCTGTCGCAGGCCATTCAAGAATATCGAATCGTCGGCTACGTAACCAAACGACGCTGCGGTGTACCAAGCGAAGCAGCCGAAACAGAAGAAGCCAGTCAGTCTATTGATATGTTGCATCTTCCTCTCGACTCTAGGCTCTAGACTCTCGTCACTCTTGCGCAGCGAACTGTACTTTCGCAAATCCCAGCGAACGACACAAATCGTAAGTGTCGATCGCATCGCCGAGCGGCGTGGCCGGTTCGCAGTCGAGAATGACTGGCATGTCGGCTGCGAGCGACACCAGCGCATCGAGCACACCGCGCAGATCTTCAGGAGTGCGACACTCGCGATCGTTCACTTTCCAGGGTATCGCCGAATCGCGCGGCGCGACATCGATGACCAGTTGTTCGAGGTCGGGAGGAACATCGACGGCTGTGCTGTCGCCGACACCACTCACCACCACTTCGCTCGGCAGCACATATTCGATTGCCTGAAAGCTGGCGGTGCAGACAAAGAAAATGAGCAGCAAAAACACGACGTCGATCATCGGTGTCATTTGCAATTGTGTTTCGCCTCGACGAAATCGGGCATCGCGCCAGGAGTTGGCCATGGTCTATTCCCTTCGCTCGTAGGTCGCAAAGGTAACATTCCAGACGCCCGCTTTCGCACACGCCACGAGGGCCGGTTCGAGTAGCGCAAAAGGAATCCTGCGATCGGCACGCACGCGGACCTCAACCGGCTCGGGCGAATCACGCGCGGCAACTCTGAGGCGCGATTCGAGCGTCGTCGGATCGGTTTCGCTCGCACCCACGAGCATCCGCCCATCGGCCAGCAGATTGAGCGTAATCCGCGTCACGGCCTCGTCGCGGGGCGGATCGTGGGTCGTCGCTGTCGGCAACTCCATCTCAAGCTGAGTCTCTTGCTGCGCGAGATGGCTGCTCACCAAAAAGAAAATGATCAGCAAAAACACAACATCGATCATCGGTGTCATGTTGAAAGAGACGGTCGAGTTGTTGCGGAATCGCGACACTTGTTTAAGTAGTCAGTTTTCAGATTTCAGTTTTTAGTTTTTAGTAGTTCGCTTCGACTGCACACTCCGCATTCCGCATTCCCAAATCCGCATTCATTCACACTTCCTTCACCGGCGGCGGACCACCTGTTTGGTTCCGACGCAGGCTCATGGCTCGCTTCACCGGACGCAGCACCTCGCGCGCGGTCGACATCACTTCGCCCATCTGGCCATCGACGCGATTTCGGAACACGGCGTACGCGGCCAGCGACGGAATCGCTACGAGCAGCCCGCCAACGGTGGTCACGAGTGCTTGGTAAATTCCCGACGCAAGGTCGGCCGCGCGGGCGGCACCTTGGGTTTCGGCCACTTCGCGGAAGGCGAAAATCATGCCGACCACCGTGCCAAGTAGGCCGACCATTGGTGCGATGTTGCCAACGAGCGACAAGTATTCAATCTTGCGAAACAGCCGTGCTGCTTGTTCGGTCGCTTCGTCTTCCATCGCTTTCTCGGCCGACGACCAGCCAATGTCGGCTTCGAGCAGCGCCGCTTTCACGACCGCCGACAATGGACAAGGCGTCGCGTCGCAAAGCTGCACTGCCTGTGTGCCACGGCCTTGGGCCAATTCGCCTTTGAGAGCCGTCGCCAGTTCATCGGGAGCCAGCACCGGCCGGCGAATCGTGAGCGCGTGTTCAACCACGAGCGCCAACGCGATCATCGACAAGAGCAGCAGCAGCGCAACGATCAACACACCGGTCACGCCGCCGGCAAAGATAATCTCGACCAGCGACGACGGAGCCGCCGACTCGCTCGCCTGCGCAATCAACCAGCTTCGATCCAACAAATTCAACAGAAACCTCCTTGCCCAGAGCAGACGGCGGACGAATGCTTTTCGGTGTCCTCAGTGACTCAGTGGTGAATTCACTCTGCCAAAGAGTTTAGCAAAGCCTCGGCTTCGACGCGCTGGGGGCTTTCGCTGTGTTGGCGGACAATTTCGCTCACGAGCCGCCGGGCGTCGGCGGCGTGATTGCTTTTCGCGGTACTCCGCGACGCGACGAGAAGACCCTGTGCCACCAAGGGTGAACCGACTGGGGCCTGCAGGGCCGGGCGCATCGCCGCCA
>JBGSWC010000235.1:0-2965 GCA_041752635.1 Pirellulales bacterium
GGCATGGCCGCGGCGGCGAAGTCTTTGCGTACGAAGTTCGCGAGATGCACATTGACCCCAGCGACTCGCAAACTGCTATCGATTTTCGATCCGAACTTTCAACGGCCGACGGCGAATCGATCAAACTCGATGGCGACCCCCAGCACGCGGGCGTGCAGTTTCGTGCCTCGCAGCATGTAGCCGAGAAAACGGCCAAGCAGACTTATTATCTGAGACCCGATGGCAAAGGAAAGCTAGGCGAAACACGCAACTGGAACCACACCAATCCGGCCGCCGCTGGCAACGAGCAGTCAACTAACCTGCCTTGGAAGGCGATGAGCTTTGTTGTCGACGGCAAGCGATATACGACGCTCTATATGGACAGCCCCGACAATCCGAAACCCGCTCGCTATAGCGAGCGCGATTACGGTCGCTTTGGTAGTTATTTTGTGGCTGAAGTGACGAAAGAGAAACCCGTGAACGTGAATTACAAGTTTTGGATTCAGCCGGGCGAAATGACGGTTGAACAATGCAATCAACTATACGAAGGTCAGGCGACAGCCGGCTTAGATCTGGATATTCCACTCCGCCAAACCACGTTCGAGCTGGCTGTGCCTTGCTTCGACAAGGAACAGATGGAAGAGCAATAGTTCGTCGGCTAATCCCTTCTTCTGCCCTCTGCCTTCTGCCCTCTCACAAAGTGATGCTCACCCGCCGCTTCGGTCGTACTGAAATCTCGATGCCCATCTTTAGCTGCGGGGGCATGCGCTATCAGCAGTCGTGGGATGATCTGGGGCTCGATGTTGTTGAGGACGAGAACCAGAAGAATCTCGAAGCGACCATTCATCGCTCCATTGAGCTAGGCATCAATCACATCGAAACGGCCCGGGGCTACGGCACCAGCGAGCGGCAACTCGGGCTGGTGCTGCCGAAGCTGCCGCGCGATGAAATCATCGTGCAGACGAAGATCGCCCCCGAAGCCGATCCCGAAGTGTTTCGCAAACATTGCCTCGAATCACTCGAAAGGCTCAATCTCGATCGCATCGACCTCTTGGGCCTGCATGGCATCAATAACTACGAGCTGCACTGGCAAAGCGTGCGGCCGGGGGGCTGCGTCGATGTGGCTCGCGAGCTGCAAGCTGAGGGATTAGTCGGGCACGTCGGTTTCTCGACGCACGGCGACTTGCCACAAATTCTCGACACCATCGCGACCGACCGCTTCGACTACGTGAACCTGCACTGGTACTACATCTATCAGTGGAACTGGCCAGCCGTGCTGGCCGCTCGCGAGCGCGACATGGGGGTGTTCATCATCTCGCCCGCCGATAAAGGGGGCATGCTCTATCGGCCCAGCGACAAGCTCACGCGGCTTTGCCACCCGCTGCATCCGCTGGTGTTTCAATGCCTCTTTTGTTTGCGGCGGTCAGAAGTCCACACGCTCAGCTTGGGCGCAAGTTGTCCCGGCGATTTCGATCTGCAAGTGTCGTCGCTCGACTACCTCGATCGCATCGATCAGTTGCTTCCCGAAATCGAAGCCCGACTCGCAAACGCAGTCGAACAGGCCACGGGGGGCTTAGCCGCCGTCGGCTGGCAGCTCTGGCCCTGGCAGCAAGACCTTCCCGATTGGGAACACGCGCCCGGCTACATGAACATTCGCATCATGCTGTGGCTACGGATACTGGCGATCTCATTCGACATGCATGAGTACGGCCGCATGCGCTATAACCTGCTGGGCAACGGCGGACATTGGTTTGCCGGACTGAATGCCGCGAATATGGACGAAGAAAAAGTCGCTAAAGCGGTGGCCAAATCATCCCACGCCGACAAAATTCCCGGCTGGCTGCGCCAGGTGCACGAGATGCTAGGTGGCGTTGAGGTCGAACGACTTAGTAAGTCGTAGGTTCGTAGTGACCGCATTCATGCGGTCGAGCCGGACGGTGATCGGCAACACTTGAAGACCCGATGAATCGGGTCACTACGAGCTATCGCGATGCAAACCTTTTCGCCTGCTCGGCGATGTCGACGCCGACCAATTCTCCCCATGCCGCGAGTAACTTTCTGTACACATCGCCTGGCCTTCCATTGGCGATGGGCTCGCCATCGCATTCGACGACCGGCAACACACAGACCGATGTACTGCTGAGCCACACTTCGTCGGCGGTGCGAAGATCGTCGAGTTTGATATCGCGCTTGGTGAAGGGAATGTCGAGCGTGTTGGCGAGTTCTTCGACCACAGCGACACTCACACCGGGCAGCACGCGGTCGAAGCAAGGAGTAAGCAAGCCTTCGCCCGCGCGATAGACGACGAGATTCGCCGTCGATGCTTCGCCGACGTAGCCAAGTTGGTCGAGCAAAATCGCACGTGCACGCGGATCGCGTTGGCGCGCTTGTTGGTCGGCCAGATAATAATGCATCCGGCTGCGGCACTTCAGCTCGGCGGGCCAACAGTTGGGGGGCACCTGGCGATGGTCGCTGGTAAAGACCGGTACGCCAGTTTCGAATTCGCTGGCCCAACCAGCGAAGGGCAGGGGGAAGCCATGGACGACAGTCGTCGGTCCGCCACCTGCGCCAGGCGTGGCGAAGGCAACGATCGCCCAATCATCGCCCGGCGCGATCTGCTCGGCGTGGCGATCGAGATATTCGTCGATGGCGGTCGCGAGTTGCGGGATGATAATAGCCGAATCGAGGCCGATGATCTCCAACGAGCGGGCCATCCGCTGCAGGTGTTCGTCGGCGCGAAATACTTTGCCGCCGAAAGTGCGTAGTCGTTCGGTAACCGTGACACCCAGCGCGAAGCCAAAGTCTCGTATATCAATCGCGAGTTGCGATTCGGGAATCCAGGTACCGTTGCAGTAGGCTTGGCGGTTGGGCACTTTATCTTCCTCCCCCTGAGGGTTCGGGTCGGGGTAGGGGTAGGTGAACGAGAGGTTCAGAATCCCACCCCCGACCCCTCGCTTCAAGGGAGGGAAGTTGGTCGTGACGGCAT
>JBGSWC010000236.1:0-3483 GCA_041752635.1 Pirellulales bacterium
AGGGGGGACAGAGCGATCGGTGCACTTACATTTCCAAGGCCTCTAACCTCGCCAGCACTCGGTCTCGTAACTCGTCGTCGGTGATTTCATCGCCAACAATCTCGCCAATCGTGGCGACGAACTTGGTCAATTCGGTGGTCGTCACGACGTCGGCCTTGCGCGCGTAGCGCTCGGGCCAGCGCCCTTCGAGCCACCACTGGCTTAGCTTCCAATTCTTTTCGTCGCGCGCGGCGGCTTGCAGTTTTTGCAGATGCTGAATCTCGAATCCTGCAACCGCTCGCTTGAGGTCGTACTGCCAAGCTGCATCTCTTTCGAGTTCACTCAGCACGTCCGCGACCACGACGCCACAAAAATCAGCAGCCGTCTCGATGTCACAGCCAATCGCGAACAGTGCGGTCAGTTGTCGTTTGATTTCTGGTGTCATTGATTCATCTTTGTAGTGGAGCTTGTTAAAGCTCCCTGTCCCGGATGGAGGTTTAACAACCTCCACTACGGCAGGAACTCAAAACTCACCACACACCTTCCGCGGCTGTTGCGGTAGTTGTCGAAAGCCCGGTGGCGACTGGGGGTTTGGCCAAGTTTCTTGACGCTGCGAGTCTTCCACTTCGCGGAACGTTGGCAGTGACTCACGAGTGCCGGGTGGCTGCTGATGAGGCTCATGCGATATCCATCGTCGCGATACATTTGGGCGATCGCTTCGGTGCATTTCATGCCGATACCAATACCTTGAAAGTCGGGGAGCGTCACCACTCGCGTAAACCGGCGATGCCCCCGGCAGGCGATCATCGGCAGCGTTGCCGCGAAGTAAACGGGCGTTCCGTCCCAAGTGGCGACGTAACACCGCGCCTGCCTCGCGAGCGATCCGCTCAAATAGTGATGACGCGCAAAGGTGGGCCAGAGGTCGTGACCTGTGCGATGAATTTTGAGCTCGATGTCAGGTCGCCGAAGACACCTCCGCGTTAGTTTGCCGGTCGCCATGTCGAGCACCCAATCGGGGGCGAGCCAGTCGGCCACGTCGTAGTGGCAGGTCACCGCCACAAACCTCACCGGCAGCGAACCACGTCGAATGCCGCGCGAAATCGCCGCACTGGCGACCTTGGCCACTGTGCGATCGACAACGCTCGTGAACTCGTCGAAAACGACCGGGGGATACTTGTTGATGTAGCCACCGTCGCCAGACGGTGGATGCGGAACGATTGACTCGACACTTGATTCAACCACCGTCTTGGCGACGGTAGCTACATTGCTGTTCGATAGCGCTCGCGCGAGGTCACACCGAAATCGCTCGCCATTCGATAGCACGTGGTAAGGCTTGATCCACGACGGCGGCGAACTGAAGCCGACAGCCGTGAGTAGGTTTGCCGTTTCGCGAACACTCAGTTCACCGAAGCCATCGATCACCGCGCGATCGCGCGGCCAGTCGGCCTGTTCGTTGACGTAGCCAAAAGCCTCGCGGGCGATGGTCGTCTTGCCGCTTCCCGAGGGACCGACAATCAACCCAATTTGCCAGTCGTTGTCATCGGGAAGCTCGGCCGTGAACGATTCGCGCGATCGCTGTTCGATTGGCACATCGAACATGCCCGCGACCTGCTGCACGCGGAACGAATCGTGAACGGGGCAGTTAACGGTAGTGGTGTATTGCATCTTGAGTATTCAGTTATCAGTGGTCAGTTATTAGGAAAGAGACAATTACCGTTATTCCCGCGCAGGCGGGCATGATGAATGGAAAAATACCAGAGACTAATGACTGACAACTGAAAAATTGAAAACCAACAACTACAGCGTCAGCAGCCGGCACTTGAATCCTTCGCCGCGCATGCGCTCGAAGACTTCTTCTTGTTGCAGTTCGTTGTCGCACTGAACAACGACCTGATAACACTCGCGGATTTCGACTTCCGGGCGGTCGATGACGGGCGGCGGAGCATCCGATTGAATCATGCCATCGAGCATCGCGGCAACAGCTTCGCTATTGGTTTCGCACTCCGAGGCGAGTTCAGTAAACAATTCGACGTTGCGTCCCGCCATTGCGCTCAGCGGATCGTGCGTCAGCAATATCTTGTCGGCTTCGGCGGCGCTGACATCGAGCACCAACACCGGCACCATCGCCTCGGGTGTCGTCTCGACACGCAGGTGGCCATCGATAATTTCGAGCACACCGTCGTCCCCTTCGCGAACGAGCAGCGCGTCGGCATAACCAACCTCGGCGAGTACTCCCCGCAGCGCATCGCGCTGCGCGTCGGGATGAGTCCGCCAATTGCGGGCGTTAGGGCGAAGTTCGCTGGCCCGCACACGGCGGAGTTCTTTAATTCGATCGCGAATGTGCATTGTGAAGTTGTTAGTGCTTAGTTGTCAGTTTTTAGTTTTCGGTAAGGTCTACGTCATTCCCGCGCAGGCGGGAATCCAGCGGCATCGCGTCGAGTCTAGATTCCCGCCTGCGCGGGAATGAGTTGCGCAACTGACGACTGATGACTGACAACTTACAACTCAAGCCGAGCGAGGGCGACTTCGACGTGCGTCACGCGGGCGTTGAGTTCGCCGAGCTGCGTTTGTTGATTCTGTCGCTCGTCGAGTTTGGCTTCGACGCTCGCGAGCCGGGCTTCGACAGCATTGATGGCTCGCATCATGCCATGTGCCCACGGCACCAGGGCAAAGAGCGCGACGCTCACCAAGGCTTCGAAGATAATGGTGGTGGTTTCGATGGGCATTGTTTGGGGGCTAGGAGCTAGGGGTTGGGGGTTGGGGAAAATTCGGTGGCGAAGCCACCGGTGTGCTCCCCTCCCTCGAAGGGAGGCGAGCTAACCGACGGAGAAGCCGACGCAACTCTGGCTGATAGCTGTAAGCTGTCCGCTGAACGCTGCTATGGACCCGGTGCCGGCGGGATGATCGGCCCTGACGACCGAGTATTCGCGCCGCTTGTGGCGGAGCCACCCCGGTCATTGGCGTAAAAGTTCGACAAGTTCGTTGGCCACGGCGCCAATTCGGCTGGGAGCTGGGTGATCGGGATGCCTTCGCTCAGAACTTCCAACCGATCTTCGGTGAACACGCGATCGAGCCGAGGCACCGTGTCGATCATTTCGGTCATGGTAAAGAATGCGCCGGGGTTGTAACCCGCCAGATCGGCGTCGGTCAACACAAAGCCATCGGCCATCGCCGCCTCGCGGGTTTTGCCAAACAACTCGATCGCCATGTTGGTGTAAACGCGTTTGACGTACTGCCCGACGAGGCCCGCGAAGCCGGTCGAGATTTCCATCTCTTTGCGATTTTCGGTGTGTTGCATCGCCTCGGCCAGCGACACCAGAATCAACCCGGCCCACCTTCTTAGAAACGGATTTCGCACGCGGAAGTAAGGGACCGGATAAACGCGAAACACCTCGCCGGCGGGCCGTGCGTGCAGCACCTCCATGTTGTCGGCCCCCGGTGGCACCGCGCGACCGGCGAGAATGCTGGCCGCCCGCAAGTAGAGTTTGTGAACGCGTTTGCAGG
>JBGSWC010000237.1:0-8165 GCA_041752635.1 Pirellulales bacterium
CAAAAACTGGCCCTCGGGCGCGGCTTCGCTAACCATTTCGAGCACGTCTTCGAGCAGTTCGACGGGCCACACCACTTTCTTGCCCGGCGAGAAACCTTTCCGCGCAAGGTGCCACTTTTGCCCTAACACTTTCCAAGGCATTAAGTCGTCGGGATTTTGTTCGACTCGCTCGGTAAACTTCTTGAAACCGGCGACCGCCTGCTCGACGAACGCCCAAAATTCGGGGCGATTGACTTCGTCGTAGCTATGCACAGCCACTTGCACTTCTTGAAATGGACCATGCAAGTTTTTGCACTTCACGCGATCTTGCCGACCGTAAGCCGGGATTTCTTCCATCTCGTCGAGCGGCCGCAGTCCGAGCGCGGCCGTGAGTGTTTCGCGGTCGAACGTACGTTTGGCGGTGCGGAACTTGAGTTTCACCAGCCACCGCTCGCCAGTGAGCGCGTGCAGGAACCAGCCGTCCGATTTCTTCTCGCCGGTGACTTCGACAATGGTCCGCGAATTCCAATTGGTGGGCGCGAAGTCCCCCAGTTCTTGCACCCGCCGCTCGACTTCGTCGACGATTTTTCCATCCCACTCACAAGGCTCGCCCGTGCGAGCGACGCGGTCTCGCGTGTGCCAGACGCGGCCGTTGTCTTCCCACGGCATTTTGATGTCGCGGCCGACCTGTTCGAGGTCGACGTCTCCCCTTTTCTTTGCGTCGAGCTTCGTTGGGTCGAACGGCTTGCGCTCGACGTAAGGCCCTGCTTCGAGCACCGGCTTGAGCGCGATGGCGGTGTGCGAGACTTGCGGTGTCGCTGCTGCTTTGCGTCCTTTCTTTGTCATCGCAGCGAGGTCGGCAACAATGTCTTCGGGAGTACCACAGCCAACGAGTTGACCGCCACCGGTACCCGCTTCGGGTCCGATGTCGATGATCCAGTCAGCGGTCTTGATGACATCGAGGTTGTGTTCGATGACGACCACCGAGTTACCAAGGTCGACCAGCCGATGCAGCACTTCCATCAACTTCGCGAGGTCTTCGAAGTGCAGCCCGGTCGTCGGTTCGTCGAGCAGATAAAGTGTTTGCCCCGTGTCGGGCCGGGCGAGTTCGGCGGCCAGCTTCACCCGCTGGGCTTCGCCACCCGAGAGCGTAGCGGCACTCTGTCCGAGGCTAAGATAATCGAGCCCCACATCGCAGAGCGTTTGCAGAATGCGGCGAATCTTGGGAATGTTCTCGAACAGTTCGAGCGCTTCGCGGCAACTCGTAGCCAGCACATCGGCGACGCTGTGGCCGCGATATTTGACGGCCAGCGTGTCGGGGTTATAGCGCTTGCCCGCGCACGTGTCGCAGGTAATCCACACGTCGGGCAGAAAGTGCATTTCGACACACCGCTCGCCGAAACCGTCGCATGCGTCACAGCGACCGCCGGGGACATTGAAACTGAACTGCCGCGACGTGTAGCCACGGAGTTTTGCCTCAGGAAGCTGCGAATAGAGCTGGCGAATGAGGTCCCACACGCCGGTGTAGGTCGCCGGGTTCGACGAGGGATTGCTGCCGAGCGGTTGCTGGTCGACGCGAATGACTTTGTTGATGCGCTCAACGCCCGCGATGCCGTCGTGAGCCCCAGGCACAGTGCTCGCTCGATGCAGCGTGCGCGCGAGCGAGGCGTAGAGAATGTCTTCGACTAGCGAACTTTTGCCGCTGCCCGAAACACCGGTGACGGCCGTCAACACACCGAGCGGGAAATCGACATCGATGTTTTTGAGATTGTTTTGCCGCGCACCGGCAATGCGGACAGCTCCTTGAGGGAATTTGAAGCGATCGCCGACGGCGAGTTCATCGCGGCGCGGGAGCCTTCGATTGCTGGGAACCGGCAAGTGTTTCTTGCCGCTCAGATAAGGACCAGTGACGCTCTTCCGTTTGGTCGTGATTTCGGCCGGCGTACCGCGAGCGACAATGTTGCCGCCAAGCCGCCCCGCACCCGGTCCAAAGTCGAGCAGCCCATCGGCACTCTCGACAACTTCGCGATCGTGCTCGACCACCAGCAGCGTGTTGCCCAAATCGCGAAGTTTGTGCAGCGCGGCGATGAGCCTTTTGTTGTCGCGGGGATGCAAACCAATTGTCGGTTCATCGAGCACGTACAGCACGCCCGTCAGTCCGCTGCCGACTTGGCTGGCGAGGCGAATGCGCTGCGACTCGCCACCCGAGAGGGTGGGCGCTTTGCGTGCGAGTGTGAGGTAGTCGAGGCCGACATCGACCAAGAACGTCAAGCGGTTTTGCACTTCGCGAACCAACTCGCCGGCGATCCGTTTCTCGCGGGTCGAGAGTTTCCAGTTCTTGATGCCCTCGAGCAATTCACCGAGCGGGGTGCGACAGACGTCGTCGATCGTCTGTTCGCGGAATCGCATCGCCGAGGCATCGTCGCGGAGTCGACTGCCGCCGCATTCGCTGCACTCGATTTCGTCGACCAGATGCTCGAGAATCGAACGCATGCGAGCCGACAGCTTCGAGGCTTCTTCGAGCGCGGGATAAAGGCCTTTGAATTGAAAACGCAGGGCAGGGCAGTTTTTCGCGGCTTTGACCTCGAGCCATTCGTCGCCCGTTCCATACAGCAACACCCGCCGGTGTCGGGCCGAAAGCTTTGCGAGCGGCACATTGGTCGGCACACCCGAGTGATTCGACAGCGCCGCGAGCATCGCTTGCGAGAGCGGGTCGGTGATGTTGGGCCAAACCAAGAGCGCTCCCTCAGCGAGCGTCAGGCTCTGGTCGTGAATCAGCGCGGCCGGGTTCGCACCGATTTGGGTTCCGAGTCCTTCGCAGGCAGGACACCAACCGAGCGTGCTGTTGAACGAAAAGTTGTGGGGCGAAAGCTGCGTGAAGCTGCGTCCACACGATTCGCAAGCGAGGTGCTGGCTATGTGTTCGCGTCGGCCACTTCTTTTCGGGCAGCTCGTCGCTCGCGTAGGCGACCGTCACGACTCCCCTGCCAACGGCGAGTGCCGACTCGACGCTCTCGGCCAGTCGCGCGCGGCCTTCGGCGCGGATCGTGACGCGGTCGATGACAATTTCGATCAAGTGACGGCGACGGCGATCGATCGTGGGAACGTTCTCGACCTCGTGAGTCTCATTATCAACACGCACACGACGGTAGCCCTGTTCCGCGAGCGACTCGAGCAGTGTCGCGTAGTCTTCGCCCGTCTCGACTTGCAGCGGAGCAAGCAAATAAAGTTTCGTTCCCTCGGCTTCTTCAAGCAGTTTGTCAACGATTTGATCGCTGGTTTGAGTGCCAATCTGTTTGTCGCAATCGGGACAGTATGGCTGGCCCAGGCGAGCATAGAGCACTCGAAGATAGTCATAAATTTCGGTCACGGTGCCGACCGTCGACCGGGGCGAGTGTCCGGCGCTCCGCTGTTCGATCGCGATCGCTGGCGAGAGGCCTTCGATGTGTTCGACCGATGGCTTTTGCATCTGACCAACGAACTGCCGCGCATAGCTCGATAGGCTTTCGACGTACCTTCGCTGCCCCTCGGCATAGATCGTGTCCATCGCGAGCGAGGTTTTGCCTGAACCGCTCATGCCGCAAAAGACGGTGAACGAGTCGCGGGGAATTTTGACGTCGACTCCCTGCAAGTTGTGTTGCCTTGCGCCGCGAACGATGATGTCGGTAATTGGTTGAGCCGGTTTGCGTTTGACCCTGCCGGTGGTTGCCGCCGTGGTGCGACCGAGCACCGGTAGTAGCGAAATGCCGGTGTGCGACGGGGGGCCTTCGCCCCGCTCGGCACAACGCTGAGCGTAGTCGGCCACTTGTTCGGGAGTGCCACAGGTGACGATCGTCCCGCCGCCACGGCCCCCTTCGGGACCGACATCAATCAGCCAGTCGGCCGTCTTAATCACGTCGAGATTGTGTTCGACGACGAGCACCGTATTGCCGGCATCGGCGAAGTTGTGCAGCACCTTGAGCAGCATATCGATGTCGGCAAAGTGCAACCCGGTGGTTGGTTCGTCGAGCAGATAGAGGGTCTTGCCAGTCGACTTCTTAACCAGCTCGCGAGCGAGTTTGATGCGCTGGGCTTCGCCACCCGAGAGCGTCGGCGAAGGTTGGCCGAGCTTCAAATAGTCGAGTCCGACATCGTGTAGCGTCATGAGTTTGTGATGAATCGACGGCACATTCTCGAAGTGAGTCAGCGCTTGCTGAATGTCCATCTCCAGCACTTCGCTGATGCTCTTCCCCTTGTAGAGCACTTGCCGCGTCTCGCGGTTGAAGCGATGGCCTTCGCAGACGGGGCACGACACCCAAATGTCGGCGAGAAAATCCATTTCGAGCTTCGTTGCGCCGTTGCCGTCGCACGCTTCGCAGCGACCACCTGCGACGTTGAAGCTAAACCGCCCGGGTTTATAACCGCGACGTTTCGACTCGGGCAGCATTGTATAGAGCTTGCGAATCTCGTCGAACACTTTGATGTAAGTTGCCGGATTCGAGCGGGGCGTGCGGCCAATGGGAGACTGGTCGATGCTGATGACTTTGTCGAGATGCTCAACTCCCAGCAGCGCGTCGTGTGCGCCGGGCTCGCCGTTGCCTTTCATTAAGTCGCGGCGCAACGACTCCATGAGAATATCGTTCACGAGCGAGCTCTTGCCGCTCCCCGACACGCCGGTCACACAGACGAACGCCCCGAGCGGAATCTCGACGTCGACACCCTTGAGGTTGTTGTGACGAGCGTTGATGATGCGAAGCGTTTCGACGGGACGATCGGGGAATGACGAATGACGAAATCCGAATGACGAACCAACGACATTCGACTCGGCACTTGATTCGTCATTCGTCATTCGTGCTTCGTCATTGGCGGCAACCAGCCTTCGCTGCGTAGGAACCTCAATCTTCCGGTCGCCCGAGAGATACGCACCGGTGACACTTCGTTTGGTCGCAGCAATTGCGTTGGCGTCGCCAATCGCGACTACTTCGCCACCACGTACACCTGGGCCGGGACCAAAATCGATCAAATGATCGGCCGCTCGCATCGTGTCTTCGTCGTGTTCGACGACGACAACCGTGTTGCCGAGATCGCGAAGTTGTTCGAGTGTCGACAGCAACCGGTCGTTATCGCGTGGGTGCAGACCAATCGAAGGTTCGTCGAGAATATAAGTCACGCCGACGAGTCCACAGCCAATCTGACCAGCGAGGCGGATTCGTTGTGACTCGCCCCCTGAGAGGGTCGGGGCGGTCCGCGAGAGGGTGAGGTAGTCGAGTCCCACGTTCAGCAAAAAGCCAAGCCGACCACGGACTTCCTTGAGCACCTCGGACGCGATCATTTGCTGGGTGGCGTCGAGCTTGAGCCCCTCGAAAAAATCAACCGCGTCGGAGACGGGCAGGTCTCCGATTTGGGGGAGCGACAGCGAGCCGCGATCGGCAAAAGCGTTGCTCGTGGTCGTGATGCGAACGGCCCGCGACTGATCATTGAGTCGCTGGCCACCGCAATCGGTACAGACCATCACGCGCATGTATTTTTCGAGCTGGCGAATCTGCATCGCGCTTTGCGAGGTGCGATATTTTTCGAGCAATTCGGGGACGATGCCCTCGAACTTGCCGCCATATTTTTGGCTCGACCGGCCCGAGCGATAAGTGTAGGTAATGTGCTCGTCGCCGGTGCCCCACAGCCAGGCGCGTTGCCACTGGTCGTCGAGCTCGTTCCAAGGAGTGTCCAACAAAAAGTCTTCGGGCAACTCGCGTTTGCGCGATATGGTGTCGCTCACACCTTGATAGACATGTTTCTTCCAGCGCCCCAGATCGCGCCATTTCCCGATCAGCTCGATGCAACCATCCTTGAGCGACTTGGTCGAATCGCTGATGAGCTTGCTCGGGTCGAACGAATAATACTCGCCCAGCCCGTCGCAAGTGAGGCACATGCCCTGAGGGCTATTAAAGCTAAACAGTTGTGGCGTCGGAGGGTCGAAGCTGATGCCGCATTTGGCACAAGCAAACTCGCTCGATAAGACCATGTCGCCTTCGATGGTGCCGACCTTGCGCCGTTTCAACTTCGCCTTCGGCGCGTCGTCTTCGGTCGGCTTGTCTTGTGCGGGCGCCGCTGCTGTTTCCGGCGCTACGATGAGTGCGCCACTGCCGATCTTGAGTGCGGTGTCGACCGCTTCGCCGAGCCGCCCGCGAATGGTGGAACTGGCGACGAGCCGGTCGACGACGACTTCGATGTCGTGGCGGAGGTTGCGATCGAGCGCGAGATCGTCGCGCAGCTCAACTACTTTGCCATCGACCCGCGCGCGGACGAAGCCCCGCTTGAGCAGGTCGACAAACAGATCGCGATGTTCCCCTTTTTGCTGTTTCGCGACCGGAGCGAGCACACTGAATTTTGTTTTGTTTGGCAGGGCCATAATGCGGCCGATGATCTGCTCGCGTGTCTGGGCGGTAATCGGGGCATCGCACTTGGGGCAATAGCCGGTACCGACGCGGGCGTAGAGGACGCGGAGAAAGTCGTAAATCTCGGTGATTGTGCCGACGGTCGAGCGCGGATTGTTGCCCGACGATTTCTGCGAGATCGAAATCGACGGACTGAGCCCGCTGAGGTGGTCGCAGTCGGGTTTTGGCATGTTGCCAAGAAATTGCCGCGCGAAGGTCGAGAGGCTCTCGATGTACCGCCGTTGGCCTTCGGCAAAGAGCGTATCGAACGCCAGCGAGCTTTTGCCGCTCCCCGAAACGCCGGTCAGGCAGACGAGTTGGTTGCGGGGAATCGTGACGTCGACATTGCGAAGATTGTGCTCGCGGGCACCCTTGATAACGATATCCGAAGCGGGCATGGCGGAGGGGCGTCCTTGCAGAGTGGTCTATTGCGTGGCTGGGCCGGCTATTGCGTGAAAAGTCGGCGCGAACTGGTTATTGTAGGGGCTGTCGCTCCAGGCGTGAAGCTGCGAGAAATGGGGGGGCAGTAGGTAGGAAACGGGGACATGATGAATCACTCGATGGTTTGTGCAGTAGTGCTGGCATTTGCGCCCGTCGGTTTGGCGACCGAGCCGGAACCTGATCGCTGGCAACAGGCGATGGACCAATTTGCCGTGGACGATGCGAAGCGAGGCGAAGCGCCCGCCGAAATCGTCTTTGTCGGCAGTTCGACGATACGCATGTGGGAACTCGCAAAGTCGTTTCCCAAGGTCACGCCGACTCCGCTAAATCGAGGGTTCGGCGGCTCGCAGTTCTCCGACATCGTGCGGCACATCGACCGGCTCGTACTCAGGCACAAGCCAAAGCTCGTGGTCGTCTACTCGGGCGATAACGACCTGGCGAGCGGCAAAGAGGTCGCGACGGTCGTCAGCGACTTCCATAAGATTGTCGCAAGCATTCACGAGGCGCAACCCGACACACGCATCGTTGTACTCGCGCCCAAGCCGAGCGTGCAGCGATGGGAAATGCGCGCGAAGTTTCGCGAGCTGAACAAGTCATTGGCCGCCCAGTGCGGGGATGATGACAAGCTGACGTGGCTCGACACCTGGCCCGCCACGCTGAATCAACAGGGAGAGCCCGACGCCACACTTTTCCGCGACGATGGGTTGCACCTGAACGACAAAGGCTACGCGAAGTGGGCCGAGTTGGTGCGTGGTGAACTTACGCTTGAATAGGCTTGCAAGCGCGAAAACGGCGAAAACGAGGCCACCCATCTCCGCGAGGTGTAGCTCGGGGTCAAACGAGAGTCAGCCATCCACGGCTGCACCGACCGGTCGACAATAACTCACTTCACAGCAACAAGTTGCGGCGACTCACGGAGTTCGATTAGGATGGGCGTCCCCAACTCGGAGTGATTGGATTTGAGGGAGATAAAGTTCGACTTCTGGACGTTACAACAGTTGGAGAAATTGGAAAGCACCTTTCACGATCTGGCGGACTTCTTGTTGACCTAGTAATTCATCCAGGGTTGAAAATATTAGGACTTTTAAATGGTTGAAATACGTGACCGGGACTTCACGCATGAGTTTCAGGACGGCGATACAACACATCTCGACATGCGAGTGGTGCGATGCACGTTTGCAAGTTGTGGGATATCACCCCGAATTATTCACCAAGATCGAGATGGTTGTCATGGCGGTCTTGGTTTGCGTCAATTTGAGGCGTGTCGGCCGATGGGGAAGGCTTTCACTGCGATCGGCGCGTAAGGCCCCCTTTCCCCCATTTGATTGAATTCCGT
>JBGSWC010000238.1:0-3196 GCA_041752635.1 Pirellulales bacterium
ACGTACAACTCGACTTGAACATCGAACTCGGCCGCACTCATATGCACCTCGAAGATGTCTTGCGGATGAAACGGGGGTCGGTCGTGCCACTCGACAAACTCGCCGGCGACCCGGTCGACGTCTATGTTAACGGTCGCAAAATCGCTCGCGGCGAAGTGCTCGTCATGAACGACAACTTCTGTGTACGCGTGACCGAACTGGTTGTCGGCGACAGCGCCTGTGCGTGATAGCACTCGCAATTTTTCGCACACGAAGTGGTGGATCAAAATCTTCGTGTTGTTCAATTCGCTCTGGCAGGGCATACTCTACAATCGGCGTGGAAGTCGGGAGTGGGCATGTTCTCGCTAGCGTCCCGCGCTGCGGCGAACGGAACATAAGTGGACCGGGGGATCCTACTGTGATTGCACAGCTTTCGATGAATCAGCTTTCGACCTGTCGATGGTCGCTCGACGAAGATGTTCACCATTACGCGAACGCCGGTTTTCGGCATATCGGCCTGTGGCGGCGGAAGGTCGACGATTTTGGACTCGAACGAACTGCCGAGATACTCGCCGATCACCGCCTGTCGGCCTCGCATCTCGCCTGGGCCGGAGGATTTACTGGCAACTGTGGCAACGGTTGGCAAGACGGCATCGAAGACGCCAGCCGGGCCATCCGCGACGCGGCTTTCCTGCAGGCTCCGGCACTGACAGTGTTTGCCGGTGGCCGAAACTCTCACACATCGCGGCACGCTCGGCGGCTGCTCGACTCGGCACTCGACGGACTCATCGGCGAAGCGGCCGTTCACGAAGTGACGCTCGCGCTCAAGCCGGTTCATCCCGCGTTCGTCGACGAGTGGAGTTTTCTCACCCGCCTACAGGACGCGGCCGCTGTTGTCGAAGAGTTCGATTCGCCTTGGCTGAAACTTTGTGTCGACACCTATCATTTTTCCAATCTAGGCGCGAAACCTGCGCTCATCGAGCGAATCGCACCCCTCACCGCCGTATTGCAAATGGGCGATTCGTCGACAAACGTGTCACGCGAGCAATATCGTTGTAATTTGGGCGAAGGAATTGTTCCGAATCAGGCAATTGTCGACGCCTTCGTCGCGGCCGGTTATGCTGGAGCCATCGACGTGAAGCTGTTTGGAGCGGCGCGGTCGTCACAAAATTACGATGACCTGCTCGCCCATGCGTTAGCGACGACTTCGTCGTGGACCGGCGTTGGCGCGGGTGTCGCTTAGATTTTTCTCCGCTTCGTTTTCCTCCTTATTCGAGCGACTTTGTTGTGGCCAATCGAATCGCGCTCGGCGATCAACTTTCGATTGACCGAGGTGAATTGAGCTTCACATTCTCGCGAAGTCCCGGACCTGGTGGCCAAAACGTCAACAAGGTCAACACCAAAGCAACGCTTCGTTGGCCCTTCTGGTCGTCGGACGAGATTCCCTGGAGCGTCAAGAATCGCCTCGCAGCACTCTACGCCAAACGCATCAACGACACAGGCGAGCTCGTGCTGTCCAGCAGTCGCTACCGGTCGCAACCGCAAAACATCGACGACTGCATCGATAAACTTCGCAGCATGGTCATGGCAGCTGCATCGCCACCAAAAGAGCGCCGCCCGACCCGTCCGCCCCGTTCCGTAAAAATAAATCGCGTGAAAGCCAAACGCGAACAATCAGCGAAAAAGCAAAATCGCAAACCTCCGTCGACCGACGAGTATTGATCGTTTTGACCCCGAAATGGCAAACACGATTGGAGGGGACAAAACCCCGATTTTTGTCTTTCGCCGAAATCGCAAAAACCACTTGTTTTCCAGTCGATTTCGCACATCGCGAGTGAATTTCGTACCTGGGTTTTGACTGACCAGTTGGTGACGTTTTGGACAAAACCCATTTTTGAGAGTTGAGAGTCGAGTGGGGAGAGTCGAGTGGAAAGGGTTGAGGCGTCGGGTGCCACCCTCTGGCTTGTTCAGCAGTGCGCGTCAGCAGCAACTCGTAGCCGGACTCGCAAGAGTTCGGAAACTCTATGCTGGTGCTCCGAAGTGTTGCCACATCGGCTACAGGAGGTAACGTCACTCGCAATCAGCGACTATGGCCGGGTGCCGCTTTTCTGGCTTGTCCAGTGCGGCGAACACATTGTTATGCACACCCTTTCTAACACACCGCGCGGCCGATTTCCACAACGATTTTTGGCCGGGGCCAGGCTAGTAATTCGGGAAAGTCGGGGTGCAGCGCCCATGCCTATTTTATCCCCTCGCAAACGTTTGATATCGACGTCGCCCGCCAGCAGCTTCATTTGCTCGATGGCCACCCGATTGAGATTTTTCAGCCGAGTCCCTTGTGGCATCCCCGCCTTAATCAACTCCGCATTAAGGCTTTCGAGGTTCGACAGGCAAACGAGTTGCGCCCCGTTGGCCTGATCGCGAATGTTCCCTTCGGCCTTCGGGTTCGCATCGCGCCACTGGCGGGCAGTAATTCCAAACAACGCCACGTTCAACACATCGGCCTCGTTGGCATATGTGTACGACTCCTGCGCCGGTGTGATGGCCGAGGAATTAAATGCTCTTTGATGGCATCGGTATGGATGCGGTAGTTGATCTTCGCCAGATTTCGACGAACATCCCAGTCGAGGCTCTTCCGTTCGTCCTCCTTGAGCCGCTGGAACTCTTTAATCAGGTACAGCTTGAACTCTACCGAAATCCAGGCTGCGAACTCCAAGGAAATATCGACGTGGGCGAATGTCCCCCCATAGCGGCCTCGCTTCGAGACGATGCCGATTGCCCCAGTTTGCTCGATCCATTGCTTGGGAGTCAGGGTAAAGCTGTTTAGCCCTGCCTGCATTCTAAACCCGTCGAATTCGACGGATTTAAAATCTGGGTTGTTGAGTTGCTCCCAAAGCCCCACAAATTCCAGTGTATTCCGATTCCGCAGCCAATTTCGGATCAGGTCATCCGTGGCATCGGCATCCCGATAGCGGGCAATATCGGTCAGGCTGATGTAGTCGTGTTCGTCGACTCGCTTGACCGTCACGTCTTGGCTGAGCACTGTCAGCTTGTTGGCCTTGGACATGCTATTTGGCTCCTCGCTGCTTGCCGGGGGACTTTGCCTGCGTCTTCGTTGCCACTTTCTAGCACACCGCGCGGCCGATTTCGACAAGAATTTTTGGCCACAGCGCGTCGCCCCAAACTCGAGCCGCGCACGTCAGTCAGCGGAGTTGTC
>JBGSWC010000239.1:0-4700 GCA_041752635.1 Pirellulales bacterium
AGCGTGGGGACAACTTGGCACGAAAATGCCGCTGGCCGATTTGCTGCGTCACATTATCGACGATGTGAATTACCCTCGCGAGCTCGAACGGTTGTTCGATGACCCCGCCGACCGCGACGCCCGCATGGCAGCGGTCGAAGAAGTCGTCAACGCGGCTGCCAGCTACGAGGCCCAACGGCGACCGCCGGGCGATTCGCCGGCCCGTATCACCGAGTTTCTCGACGACTTGTTGGTCTCGGGCCGCGACGAATCGCGCGACAAAGAAAAAGACCTGTCGCGGAATGCGGTGGCGTTGATGACTCTGCATAGTGCTAAAGGGCTTGAGTTTCCGCGTGTCTATTTGGTCGGTATGGAAGAAGGCATCTTGCCACATCGCCGGTCGCTCGACATCGGCGAGTCGGCCATCGCCGAAGAGCGCAGGCTCTGTTACGTTGGCGTCACTCGGGCTCAAGAAGAGCTCTCGCTTTCGCTCGCGCTCACGCGTCGCAAGTGGGGCAAGCCGCGCGATACTCACCCCAGCCGGTTCCTGTACGAAATGACCGGCAAAGCCGAGAACCCCCACGCAACCAATCGCCAACCAAAACGTCAGCCACCAGTCGGGCGCAAATAAATGACTTCGCTCGATGTGCTTTATGACGATGGCCCCTGTCTCGTGGTGAATAAACGCGCCGGGTTGTTGACTCAAGCTCCCGAGGGAATCGATAGCCTCGAGCTCGAAGTCAAAGCTTGGTATCGCGAGCGCGAAGACAAACCGAACGACGCTAACCTCTATCTGGGCATCATCCATCGGCTCGACCGCCCTGTGACAGGGGCGATCATGTTCGCCCGCCATCAGCGTGCCGCCCAGCGGTTGGCCAAGCAGTTCGAGCAACGCACCGTCAACAAAATCTATTGGGCATTGGTCGAAGGCCAAATCGAGGGGGACGAAGGGACTTGGCGTGACCACCTGCACAAACGCCACGGCATGGCTCAGGCGATTGTCGTCGCCGACGACGACCCGCGCGGCAAACACGCCGTGCTCCACTATCGCGTGCTGGCGCGCTACGAGTCGAGCACTTTTCTTGAGATCGAACTCGAAACGGGTCGCACCCATCAGATTCGCGTTCAGGCGTCGAGCCGTGGCCACGCGGTGCTGGGCGACTCGCAGTATGGATCGACAACAGCCTTTGGCCCCTCGGTCGAATGCGAGCGCGACGCCGCGATCGCGCTCCACGCCCGCACCATTGGCTTCCGCCACCCGATGCGCGACGAGTTGGTAACGATCGAAGCCCCGCTGCCAGAGTACTGGCCTGATGTTGGAGTTTGATGACTACTGAAATCGCACTTGCTACTGAAAACTGATCACTGACGACTCCTTGGTATTGACCGTTTTGTCCACGAAACAGCCAACACGATTGGAGGGGACAAAACCCCGAATTTTGTCTCGCTCGAAATTCTCAAAAAGACCTTGTTTTCCAGTCGATTTCGCACATCGCGAGTGAATTTCGTACCTGGGTTTTGACTGACCAGTTGGTGACATTTTGGACAAAACCCATTTTGGGGAGTCGAGTGTGGAGTGTGGAGAGTCTAGAGGAAAGGGTTGAGGCGTCGGTTGATACCTTCTGGCTTGTATAGCAGTGTTTGTCGAACAGAGTTTCATGTCCCCTTTCTACCACACCGCGCGGCTAATTTCGACAACGATTTTTGGCCACATTACAAGGCCGAGGTGGTTCTTAGGGAGGGCGAGGCTCCTGCCGAGCCGCCTCGCCGTCGCGAGCGTCCGGCTCCGCAGGAGCGTCGCCTTCCCATTGCACCGGCGTGCGACAGAAATCGCCCCCTCCGCGTTGCCCGTCGACCGCCGCTCGGTTTACACTCATCCTAGGCGGAGCCTCGCGTGCTCGGTGGCTCAGTCGGGTGACTTCTTATAGGCTACGGCTGTCGCCTCAGACGATAAAACGCTGTACGTCATGTCCTTGAGGAGAATCCGATGAATCGCCACTTGGTTGCAATTCTTGTTTTCTTGCTGCTCGCAGTTAGTCTAACTGTTGACTCGCATGCGGATGGTTTGATCCAGAAGCTTCCGCCCACTGGACATTGGTCATCTTACGATGTTGACACTTCGATCACGCATACAGATGGATCCCAGACGAATACAACTGGTATTTTGATCGTCAGGGCGCTGCACTCAATTGAGCGTGACGGCAAGCATTGCAGATGGATTGAATTTGAGTTGGACTGGGAAGAAAAACCAAAAAAAGAAAACGATCGGCGATTTCATTCGAGTATTACGAAAGTCGCCGTTGACGAATCGGTATTCGCTAATCACACTGATCCAATAAAAGGAATTCTTGCGGGATTTGGTGCGAACACATCTGCTGATGTTCAACCGATTAAATGGACGTATCAACATCCCCACGCGCTCCGGCCTGGTTTAGGATCAGCCAGTGGTTTTGGAGTGGTGGATCATTACCTTCGCTCGCCATTCAAATGTGTCACCGATTTAGGTCGAGAACAAATAGACGTCGGCGACTCAACGTTCGAATGCACCGGGATCGAGACCGGCGAGACGAATCATAAAATAGGCTCGAATGCCAAATCCATCATATCGACTGCTTATCGACAATGGACATGTGACAAAGCAGATTTTGGCGTCGTGAAGTACCATTTCGAACGAATGGCGATGGACGGCGTATCCTTCAGCCAAGAACTTAGGTTGAAAGACTTCGGTGATGGGGCTGTATCATCCCTTCCAGGATCCCAATAGTCCGAGATCAGACATAACAATGGGAAGCTGTTTGGTGAGGAAGCTGTTTGGTGACACCCACCCCCGTTGTCGCGAACGGGCCGACATCAATCACCGCATGGCAACAAGTTGCGACGACGTGTCGAGTTCGCGTAAGATGCGTGTCCCCCGGGGACCGCTTGTCCCCCCGGGATCGCTCGCACCCAGTTATCGCTACCGTTAGCCCGCACATGCAATCGATCGACACGATCAATTTCCAAGAAATCGACACGCATGAAGAATGCGTTGCCATCGTCCGCGCCGACAGCGCCACAATTGTAGTGACCTTGTCGCGATGCTCCGATGGTGACCTAGAGGTCGCAATGCCGCCAGCTGAGGCAACCAAGTTGCGTGATGCTCTATCGAGAGCGTTGGTTGTAGTCGCGACAAATGCGGGCTAACCACCGCCGCAGTTGACCGGCGACGCCCGCGAGTAGAATATTATGGTCGGTTGGACGCCTGCTCCCGTAGGCGTCCGTCAACTGAGGCTTTTACGTTATACCTTACTTCACTCCCACATACTCCATCCACTCCCAAATCCAAGGCTGTGTCCAAGGATTCCACGTCTCGTAGCTTGAAAATCGTCGACGAGCATCAAGCCACGTGCCACAAGTGTTTGTCCGCAAGCATGGGGCTGCGTTGAGCTCGCAAAGCGGTTTAACTCCCACCACCGCCGATTATACGGTCGTAGTCGGCGTGCGATCCAATCCAAAACCAAGTGATTGTTGCACCTTCGAACTGACCCAAGGCACGATAGCCTCGCGATACGCGAACCGAGTAGACGTCGTCGAAGTTGCGCAGTGGTTTAAAGTGCAAAGACGGATGCTCAGAATTCTCTCGAAACAGTTCGTAAGACGACACGGCAGCCCGACGAACTTCTAGCGGAAGTCGATCGAGCAAGTCACGAAACCTTTTGATCGTGCGGCTGATCAATCGTTGTGCCCTGGGAAAGGTAAGGTCGCACCCCGTCGGTGCTCGGCGATGGCGTCGTCGGCCATTCGCCGAATCATGTCGTGGCTAGCGGCGAATTTCTGCTGCCAAAGCGCTTCGTCGTCGAGCTCCGCGAGCAACCAATCGGCCAATCGCTGTTGCTCAGCGTCGGGTAGCACGGCGAGACGATTGATGGCTGTTTCGAGTTGGGCGTTCATTTTGATTTTTGCAGAGTCGGCGGATGACATAGTGAATTTTACTGTGTGTGACGCAGCGAAGAAAGTGAAATTCGTTCGCCAGTAAAGTGGCAGTCTCGTTTTCCCATCAAAAAATAAGTCGAGTCACCCGCGGCTAGCGCCGTCGGCTCAAGCGAACTCACTTCACCCCCACATACTCCATCCAAACCCAAATCCAAGGCTGTGTCCAAGGATTCCAAGTCGGGTAGCTGGCCGACATGGCTGACCACGCGAGCAGTGTGAGCGCAGTCGCGCGGCCCAGGCGGCAGCAATCGAGCCACTTGGTAGCGGGCAGCAGCGTGATGGTCCACAGCGGGGCGAACCAGAACATCCAGCGGAAGCCTTGGGTCATGCCGCCGTAGTTGCGGTCTTCGAGGGGGCGATTGATATAGAAAACGAAACAGATGGCACTCAGCGCCAGCGTGGCGGCGGCGAATTCGCGTTCGATATTCGTGCCACGCGCTAACCACATGACTCCACCAGCGATGGCGAGCAGCCAAACCGGCGAGAGCGAATAGATGCCGTGGTGGCCGAACGTTGTGTGCAGCGCATAGATGGCTTTGCTTGGCTCGCCGGCGTCGATGCCTTGGCGGTCGGTCCAATAACTCTTGCGCTCGACACCTTTCACGTCGGTGAAGGTGTAGAGATACCAATTGTCTTCGGCGTTGATGTCGCCGTTGCGGTGCATGTAAGGGGGCCGCCAGCTATCGTGGGCAAGGCGGTTAACGCCGAAATAGGCGACGATCACGATCAGCGCCGCTGGGGCGAACCAA
>JBGSWC010000240.1:0-9025 GCA_041752635.1 Pirellulales bacterium
CCCCACCCAACCCCTCCGCCACGGGGGGAGGGAGCGTCTAAAATACTCCTGCAGCTTTACGCCAACGGCACTTTGACGGACGCTAGCTTTACTTGCTAGCCCTTCTTGACCACGCGCTTTTGCACGTCGGTTTCCAAAACGCCAAACGCTTGCTCGTGTCTTTGCACAGATAGGTGAAGTGCTTGCAGCATCCGCTTAGCGGTGAAATAGTTCGTCACAATTCGTTGTTGAACGGTAACCGGTTCGGTTGGGACGCCGAATGGTTGCGAATTGAGACCGAAATCGAGAATCAACTCTTCGGGGGTGCCGGTCACGCGGCAAAAGTTTGCATAAGTGCAAATCGCCGATTTATCGTCGACCTCGACGCGAGCCCGCTGTGGAGCAGCCGTTTCGGCGGGGGCAGATTGGTCGGCGGGTGTTTCTGATGAGTCAGCCATAGTGAGTCTCCTCGTATTCAAGAAAATTGAACGGGTGATGGGCGTGGCGTGGTTTAGTCGCGTACGAGTGCCTCAGTCTAGTGCACTACCAGGATCGCCGAAAGCAGCAGTTACAGACCTCTCGACTGGCCAAAACTTCCTAAACAGCCTCTTCGCTCCAGATTCGCAGCACAACGCTCTCGCCTGAGTTGCGTGTTTCGTACGTAGCCAACTTTCGCAGTTGCTTGCCATGCATGAGTCCATGGTGTCGCGCTTCACCCCGTTCTTCGATCCACTTGCGGCCTTTAATCAAAATCACCTCGTCGAACGCATCCCAATGCGGATCGAGCCAAGTGAGCAATTTGCGGATCGAGGCGACACCGCGGGCGACGAGCGTGTCGAACGTCGTTAATTCCAACACATCCTGCACTCGCGCGGCAAAGACTCGCACCGGCAACTCGAGTTCGCTCACCATCTGGCCCAGCACGCGCGACTTCTTGCCGACAGAGTCACACACGCTCACGTCAAGATCAGGCCGCACGATGGCGAGCAACAAACCGGGCACTCCGCCACCGCTGCCGATGTCCAGCACGCGCGCTCCGCGCTCGACGTGTTCGGCGAGCTGCAACGTATCGACGACGTCGCGTTCGACGAACTTCGCAAATGTCGTGTGCCTCGTCAGGTTGATGTTTTCGTTCAACTGCCACAACAACTGTCGATAGGCATCGATGGCTTCAATTTGCTCAGCGGGCAACTCGATTGCGTGGTCGCGCAGCGCTTCGACCAGCGAAGCATAATCGACTTCAGCAGAGTCTCGATCGTCGTCGGGGGCTAATTCTGAATCACTCACAATGCTATCTTCGCCGGTTGGAGCCGTGGCGCACAGGGGACATATTTTCTGACAATGCTTGGCCTGCTCAACATTCACAAACCGACGGGGATCACATCTCGCGCGGTCGTCAATCGGGTGGTCCGGCTCGTCGGTCGGGGCACAAAGGTGGGACACACCGGGACGCTCGATCCGCTGGCGACCGGAGTCCTGATCGTGGCGGTCGGATCGGCGACGCGACTTGTCGACTTCGCCCATCGGCTGCCCAAGCGATACCGCGGCGAGTTCCTGCTCGGACAAACGAGCGACAGCCTCGACCTGGAAACTGAAGTCACGTTGCTCGCGAATCAGCCGCAACCCGCGTACGACGAAATCGCCCAAATCCTGCCGAGCTTTGTGGGTCAAATCTCGCAACGCCCGCCCGCCTACTCGGCTGTCAAGATCGCTGGTCGCGAGGCCTATAAGCGCATACGACAAGGCGAAGTGGTCGACATGCCGAGCCGCGAAGTGCAGATCGATGGTCTCGAAATCGAGTCCTATGACTACCCCGCTCTGCGACTCATAATCGATTGCGGCACAGGCACTTACATTCGCACTTTCGGCGACGACATCGCCCGAGCGCTCGGGACGCGAGCTGTGATGAGCCAGTTACAGCGGACCGCCATTGGTTCGTTTGCGATTGAAAATGCTGTGTCGCTGGAGTCGCTCACAGCGGAAAACATCGCCGATCTGCTCATCGACCCCATCACGCTTTTGCCAAACATGGCGCGACTCGATCTGAATGACAGCGATGTCGACGATGTGAAGAACGGCCGTTTCTTGTCGGCTCGTGGTGAGTCGCACAGCGAGTGGGCCGCGATCGATGGCGAAGGTCGGCTTGTAGCGATCCTGCGGCCGCGCCCATCGGGCGAACTCGGTCCGGCATTGGTTTTCAAATAGCTGATTCGAGCTTGTTCAACTTGCTGGGCAACCAGTTGGCGCGGCTGTAACGGCCCTGCCGAGGGTAGCCAATATGCACGCCACGCGAACGCTAGCAGTAGAACGAATGAACTTTGTGCCGCGCGGCACTGGCGGTCGATGCAACGAGAGTAGCCAGCGCTGCGCGCGCCGGGCGAAGACACCACGCTCAACCGAGTCTGCCGCGGATGTTCGAAAATCGCAATCGCCAACTCGACATCATTTCTCTCGCCCTGCTCGCAACGACGTTTTTCGTCGGCGTCTCGCTGGCGACTTACGACCGGAGTGACCCGCCGGCCCAAGCCGTCTACCCCACGCCGACGTCGGTCGCCAATGCCTGCGGAAGCGCCGGTGCGTTTGTGTCACATCACTTGTACCAGTCGCTGGGAGCGATCGCCTGGTACGCTTGGGGCTCGTTGGCCGCTGTGACAGCGATTCTCGCTTGGCGAAGTCACGTCAACCAGCCCGCCATTCGCCTCGGCGGCTGGGTGCTCACCGTCGTGGCGTTTTCGGCAATCGCTTCGATGTTGTTTCCCAATTGGACGCCAGGGCCGCTGGTTGGCGCAGGGGGGTACTTGGGAGCCGTTGGCCGAACGTGGCTCGAGTCTCACTTTGCTACGGCTGGCACCTACATTTTTGCTCTCAGTGTGCTGGCCGCTGGTTTACTGCTTTGCACCGATTACGTGCTGCTGCACGTTGCGGCAGCGACCGGACTGCTGGCCGGCAAGAGCCTCGTTCGCGCGGGAGCCTACACGGGTGTCACTCGTGTGAAGACCGATTTGGAGGACGAATTCGCCGAAGGCGACGCCGGGGACGACGAGGAAGAAGATGTTGAGTATGAATACGAATACGAAGAAGAGGACGAAGATGAAATTGACGAGGACGAAGCCGCTGGTGAACTGACCGTTCGCACTCCGACATCGCGTGCCGAAGACGAAGTGGCTCCTGCGGAAGGAGCGAAATCGACGTTCCGCGAGCGTGTTTCGTCGGCGCTTGGTATCACCAAAGCGGCCAGTGAAGTCGAAAACGTCGAACCATTGCCGGTGAAGAAAAAGCCTAAGTCCGAGCGCGAAGTCATCATCGAACAACTCCAAAAAGCCGATCAGCGAGGCGAGTCGAACTTCGACTACGAATTGCCGCCCCTCGATTTGCTCAATCCGTCCGAAGACGTGTCGTACGAAGAGCAAGAGAAGGAAGTCCGACGCAAAGCGAAGTTGCTCGAAAAAGCCTTCGAAAGTTTTGGCCTCAACATCAAAGTCGTCGCGATCGAGACCGGCCCGGTCATCGCGCAGTACGAAGTGCAGCTCGAAAAGGGACTCCGGCTCGCCAAGGTAACCAGCCTTTCCGACGACCTCGCGATTGCACTTCGGGTACCGAGCGTGCGGATCGTTGCGCCGATCCCCGGCAAGAACACGGTCGGTATCGAAGTCCCCAACGAGAAGCGACAACTTGTGCGACTGCGCGAGGTGATCGAAGAGACTGACGGCCAAGCCAAGCGGATGAAGATACCCATCTACCTGGGCCAAGATGTCTCCGGGAATCCGATGGTGGTCGACCTCGCCGCGCTC
Organism: Pirellulales bacterium; assembly: GCA_041752635.1. GTDB lineage: Bacteria > Planctomycetota > Planctomycetia > Pirellulales > Lacipirellulaceae > JBGSWC01. The sequence goes on from JBGSWC010000240.1 coordinate 3,771, forward strand.
CCTCACTTGCTGATCGCGGGGCGCACTGGGACGGGCAAGAGTGTGTGCCTAAACTCGATCATCGTTTCCATTCTGATGAGCCGCGGGCCCGACGAGGTGCGGATGTTGATGATCGACCCCAAAATGGTCGAGCTTTCGGGCTATCGCAAGTTGCCCCACCTGATGCACCCAGTGGTAACCGACATGAAAAAGGCCGAGGCGATTCTTGCCTGGGCGGTCGACAAGATGGAAGAACGCTACCAACTGTTGGCACGCGCGGGTGTGCGACACGTGAGCGTCTACAACCAGCTTGGCGAAGAAGAGCTGCGCGAGCGGGTGCGGCCCGAGAGCGAAGAAGAGTGGGGTGAGATCCCGAAGCAACTACCTTTTATTGTGATCGTCGCCGACGAAATGGCCGACCTGATGATGACCGCCGGCAAAGATGTCGAGCAACACATCATTCGCCTTGCGCAAAAGAGCCGTGCGGTTGGTATTCACCTGATTCTCGCCACTCAAAAACCGACGGTCGACGTCATCACGGGACTCATCAAGAGTAACCTGCCGGCGCGAATCGCGTTCCAAGTCGCCAGCCGCACAGACAGCCGCGTGGTGCTCGACGAAAACGGAGCCGACAAGCTGCTGGGGAACGGCGACATGCTATTCCTTTCGCCCGGCACGAGCTTGCTCTTGCGAGGCCAGGGGACATATCTCTCCGATGACGAAATCACTCGCGTCGTCGACTATGTCGGGACTGAAGAACCGCAGTTCGCCGGCGAGTTGATGCAGCTGCAGACAAAGGAAGAGGTCGAAGCGACAGCCGGCAGTCTCAAAAATCGCGATGACCTGTACGAAGCGGCTGTTGATATTGTCGTCCGCGAAGGACGCGGTAGCGTGTCACTGCTGCAACGGGCACTCGGCATCGGCTACGGTCGTGCGGCACGGCTCATCGACTTTATGGCCGAAGACCGCATCGTCGGCGAGTACAACGGGTCCCAAGCCCGCGAGGTCACGATTAGCGTTGCCGAGTGGGAAGCAATGCGCGGCGGTGGCGAATCGACACCCAACGATTCCGCGTCCAATTCGAAACGGTCACCGATCGCGATGTCTCCGAGCGTGGTCGAACCCGTACATTGGGAAGTCGAAGCGGCGGAAATTGAAGGAGATGACGAAACCGATGAAGTAGAGTCGGACGACGCCATTGTATCCGAGGCCGAAGAATACGACGAGTCGGAAGAAGGTGACGACGAAGAATACGAATACGAAGAGGACGATAGCGAAGAAGACGACGACTCGCTCTGGGAACCAGAATCAGAAGCGGCAGAGCTAGACGATGAAGAAGATGACGAAGAGGAAGTCGAGTATGAATACGAATATGAGGAAGAGGAGACCGAAAGTGAACCGGTCGCGTGAGCAGTTGGAAACACGCAAAAACAAGAAGAAGGTCGGCGAAGGCCAAAACGCCTCCGCCGACCGAAACACTATCTTACTGTTGCTGCTCGATCCGCTCGCGCATTTCTTGCATCATCCGCTCGACTTCTTTCAGACGTACTTCCATCTCGGCCTGAATATCTTCGTGACGCGGTGGAACGGGCATGGCGAAGTCACCGTTATCGTCCATGGGAACGAGGGGTGACCAGCCGAACATGGCCCCGGCTTGCTCTCCCGAAGTCATCCGCTCAACCATCGGCCGCAAATCCTCGGGAAGTTTGGCCAGCGCTTCTTCGTCGTCGCCAACGACTGTCCAAGTTTCGTCGCCCCGTTTGACGGTGATTTCCGCCGGTTGATCATTCTGTTTGTTGATCGAAATGGAAACACCATTCGGCACATTGTTCATGTTGAACGCCTGCCCGCGCATCATGCCAAACATCGGACCCAATTCGCGGAGTTCCAATTGCATATTGCGCCCACCAGGCACCGGCAACATCGCGCCAGGAGCGTTTCCGGCAATGGCGACATTTTCTCGCTTCACTGGCGTCACCGACACTGTCACCAGTTCGCCCTTACGCGAGAGTTCGAGTGTCACGGCCGTTTCTGATTTGCCGTGGTTGTCGACAGCGTCGACTAATTGTTCCATGCTTGTCAGCGGCTTACCATCGGCTTTCACGAGAATGTCGAGTTCTTTCACGCCCGCTTTTTCAGCGGCACTCTCGGGCACAACTGTCCGAACGATCAAACCGGCTTCCATTGGCAATTCAACGTGCGCGCGAAGCTCGTCGCTCACGGGCTCGGCAGCGATACCGATCATGAAATCACTGAGAGCCGGTGACTCAGCGGGCGACGCAAATCGATTGAATCGCTGCCGAGCAACGTCGGGTGCCGCTTGGTTCTCGGTTCGGTCAGGGCCGATGCGAATCACCCGTCCCTCTTCTTCGATTTCCACCTGCGCAACAGCAAGCTGCGACACCGTCGCGCCAATCGCCAAAGCGGCGAACAACAAACAAGCACTTCTCATCACTTACTCCTTTGAAAAAAAACAATTGTAGCCACCGTCGCCAGACGGTTGACCGCGCTAAAAATTGAATCAATACAACGACTTCCACGCTCTCGCGAGCGTGGCTACATTTTCAATAAATGGGTGTCGAAACCGGCACAAGTCGAGCGTCGTTGACGGGCAGCAAATACGACTGGCCATTCTCCATCACCAGCGGAGCAAACCGGCGTCGCGATTCGACGTTGTAGCCGCGCTCGCGTAGTTGCGCTCGCAAATCGTCGCTGACAATCGGGCCAATTCGCTCGCCAACCTGCTCGTCGATCCAATCAGCCTCGACCAGCGGCAAAGCAAATGACTTGCGATTACCATCGCGATCGACGGTCCACACGGTGAGTAAGTCGTCACTGGCTAAATCAACTTTTCCCTCTGGCTCGACCTTTGGTTCGACAGCCGGATGTGCAGCCAGCCGATCTCTCGGCTCCACTTTGTCTGTCGCGCCATTCCAAAAGTGTCCCGCTACGAAAGCAATCGCGATCGAAGCAGCCGTGGCGAACCAGACGCCTCGGCTCCGTAAAGCCGCAGCTCGTGGTTTCGTGGGTAATTCGCTGGTCGACATCGGCATTGGCGAAGCATTTGTCAAATCGCCGGCAGCGACTTTTTGCATGCTGCGTCGCAGGGCGTTGGCTTCGATCAACACGAGCGCGCAATCGCGCCAACGCGCCGGACTTGCGTCGAGCGACTCGAGCAACTCACGCCGTTCGTTGCCGCTGAGCTCGCCATCGGCGAGCCGATCAAATTGGTGTTGCCAGTTGTCTTGTGTATTCATCTCATCAAACCCATCACAAATGGTCAATTACTTTTTGATCGCCTCTTCCGCGTAAGGCATCAACTCGCTTCGCAGCCGCCGACGGGCGCGTTGTAACCGTCCATCGACGGCTGAAGGCGAAATGCCTAGCCGCTCGGCTAGCTCGTGATATTTGCAATCGTCGGCGTACTTTAGCAACAATATCTCGGCATCTTTCGGGGGGAGTCGCTCGAGCGCTTGTCGTACGAGTCGTGTTTGTTCGTCGCTGACTAGCCAGTCGTAGGTTGGATCGGTTTCAACACGAGTCGGTTCACGTTCGACGGCACGCTCGATCAGTTTGCGTCGACGCCCACATCGCCGGCGATAATGCAAGGCGGCGGTGACGGTCAGGCGATAAAGCCAACTTTCGACACGCGTGGGATCGCGCAACCGCCCGTGGTTCTCGGCCGCTGCGACCGCGACGTCTTGCATTATGTCATCGACTGCCGCTGCTTCGCCTCCTCGCGCAAGGGCGACCCGGCGCAGCCAAGCATGGCATTGCTCCAGGGCCTCGGCCCATGTCAAAACGTGGGAAGTCGGCATGGGGTTTGGTTGGCAATTAAGCGACATCAACGGCGTTCTATTCAAGGAGTTACCGCTCGCACCATTATTGCTGCGCGAATTTTCAAGAAAACTCAAAACTCCCCCGCATTCCCCCCGCTAGCGTGCTGGCAGGACCGAATTGCTCTCGCCCGGACGAGGACATTCTGATAATTCCGCACAACGCGCAAGCAGAATGCGCCGATTCGTTCGTATCAAACTGCCCAAGGAGGGGCTCGTCGCGTGCCACGTTTGTCGTCGCTACTTATGATCGCGGTCATCGCGGGCGGCGGCCTGATGTTCTTCAAGGGACTTCACCTAGAAGACATCCAGCAAATTTTCGTCAACACGGCACAGCAAGTTCCCCAGCTACAAACTCCCGGCGGCGAGTTTGCCATCCCCGGTTTCGGTGGCGGTGTCGCTACAACACCCGCCACCCAAAACTACTCACTCACTCCCTCAGCCCCCACCGCTGGCGGCCCGACGTTTCGGTTGGCGACATTCAATATTCAAGTCTTCGGCAACGCCAAGGCAGAAAAAGAGTACGTGATGTACGAGCTGGCAAAGATCGTTAACCAGTTCGATATTGTCGCTATTCAAGAAATTCGCACACAAGACGATGCTTTCATCCCTCGTTTCACGCAGCTCTGTAGCCAACTCAGCGGGCGGACCTGGGACTACCGCATCGGACCTCGACTCGGCAACACTCGCAGCACCGAGCAGTACGCCTACGTCTGGGATGCGGCCAAGATCGAAGTCAATCCACAGATGGTCTTCACGGTCGCCGACCCGGAGAATGTGCTCCACAGAGAACCGTTGGTGGCGATGTTTCGTACACGCGGAGTACCCCCCAACCAGGCGTTTACGTTTGTACTGGTGAATATTCATACCGACCCCGATGTGGCAATCGAAGAAATGAATATGATGCCTCAACTCTACGACCTGATCCGCAACCAAACCATGCGACTCTACGGAGCGGGCAGCGTCGAAGACGACATCATCTTGCTCGGTGATTTCAACACCAACGTGCCGATGAGTTATCCGCCACCAGCGAGCGGCAATCGCCCGATCAGTCCATCCGATTTCGGCCAATTGGGCAATGTTCCCGGGCTCTATCCGGTCGTTCGTGATGAACCGACTAACGTCGTGCGGACAAAACTTCACGACAACATTCTTATTCAGCGACAAGACACAAGCGAATATACGCTGCGTGGAGGTGTCTACGATATCGAGCGCAACAACGGTCGCACGCTGGAGCAAGTGAAAGAGATTAGCGACCATCTGCCGGTGTGGGCCGAATTCAGCATCTATGAAAGCGGCATACCAGGCCAGGTAGCGACCGGTGCGACATCGCGGCCCCGGTAACGTGGGGTTGCGTAGCACCCGTCACGCTTTATGGCCCAGCACTTATCAACTACTATGATGTGGTTGTCTCGCCCGTCCGTGAAACTAAGCTGCCTT
>JBGSWC010000241.1:0-19931 GCA_041752635.1 Pirellulales bacterium
CTCAAACAAACACTCGACCACAGTTTGCAGATGGTGCGGTTCGGAGTGTGTGAATGAGTCGTTGGACGATTTGCCGAAGTGGGTTAATTCGCTCTAATATCGCGTTCTTATTCGATGTCGCACTAGGTAGCAGCAGCCAAACTTCATGCTCGTAGCAAAAGACAGCGTTCTCGTCATCATTGATGCTCGTGCTGGTAAGGGTGAGCCGCTGGCGATTGCCGCTGGGCGTCCGCAGTTGCAATGGTTGCTCGATGCGGCGTTGCTCGATTCGGCCGAGTCCGTCCCGCACGCCCCTTTTGTATTGGTGGTGACGGACAGCGAGGCCGTGTATGCGTGGTGTTGCAGCCATCGTTGCCATTCCGATAAGTCTATTACGTTGCGCACCTGGATAGGCGATGTAGGGTCGTTCGAACCCGAGCAAGAGGAATTCGACAAACAGTCGTTCCACATGGCAAGAGAACAGTTCGGGCTGAAAGCCGATCGAATTGTCATGTTAAACGCACTCTACCCGCTTGTGACGGGCTCGACGGTTCAGCGCGCAGTCGACCAACTTACAAAGACAATCGCCGCACAGCTCGAGACGTCAGCGGCGCTCCGCGTGAAACGGGCTGTCGACTTTGACCAATCGACTTACACGGTGGTGCATGCCAATTGGCGCGAAATGATTGCGATAGCAACTCCCGAAGATGTCGCCATTGCGGACTTGATCCAGCGACAGCGAGTGCAAGCTGAACGTCTAGGGAAGCTACCCCAACAAATCGACGCCGTTGTGTTCGACTTCGACGGTGTCTTCACCGACAATCGGGTGTGGGTCACGCAAGCTGGCGAGGAGTCGGTTGCCTGTCATCGGGGCGATGGCATGGGCATAGGGCAGCTCAAGAAGACGGGCTTGCCGGTGCTAGTGCTCTCGAAAGAACCGGTGCCAATTGTCGTGCACCGCTGCAAGAAGCTCGGGCTCGAATGCCTACATGGCGTCGACGACAAATTGCCGCTCTTGTTGGGTTGGCTCGCCGAGCGAAATCTGTCGATCGACAACACCGTCTACATGGGTAACGACATTAACGACCGCGAGTGTCTGATCGCCGCAGGTTGTGGTGTTTCTCCCTGCGATGGTCACAACGATATCTTGCCGCTGGCGAACATTTTAGTCGACAAAGCAGGGGGACACGGGGCCGTGCGGGAATTGTGTGACTTGGTCGTTTCGAAACTCAATCGCGCGGGCGAAATCAGTCGTTAACCTCGTCGCCGATGCGCGTTAGAATGCAGGGAGTTGGTCTTATCTCCCCGGTGACGCACATGGATTTCTCGCAGCTTGGTCCCTATGACATTGGCGAGCGGATCGGCAAAGGTGGCATGGGCTTGGTCTATCGCGGCACAAATCGTGAGACTGGCGATGTCGCCGCCATCAAGGTGCTTGCGCCCCAACTCGCGCTGAGCGAGGGATTTCGCGAGCGATTTGAAGCGGAGATTGAATCGCTGAAGACGCTACGGCACGAGAATATCGTGCGACTCTTCGGCTACGGCAAAGACAGCGGTGCGCTGTTCTATGCCATGCAATTGGTCAATGGCACCAGCCTCGACGAACAAATTAAATCGGGACGGCGTTTCGATTGGCACGAAACTGTCGACATCGCGCTGCAAGTTTGCCGCGCACTAAAACACGCCCACGACCACGGCATCATCCATCGCGACATTAAGCCAGCCAACATTCTGATCGAGCAGAGCGGGGCGATCAAAATTGCCGACTTCGGCATCGCCCGACTCTTCGGGGGCAACCAACTGACGGTCGCTGGCGGAGTGCTCGGCACGGCCGATTACATGTCGCCCGAGCAAGCCGAGGGAGCTGTCATCAATGAGAAAGCCGATCAGTACAGCTTGGGCTGTGTGATGTTTGCGCTGTTGGCCGGCAGGCCACCGTTTCGCGCTCGGAATTTGCCCGAGATGCTGCAACTTCAGCGTTACGCCGAACCCGAACCGGTGACGCGCTACGCGCCGTCGACTCCACCACAGCTTTCGGCGGCGATCGCGCAAATGCTCGAGAAAGATGCCGACAAACGATTCCCCAACATTCTGGTGTTGAGCCGACATCTCGAAGCACTCAAGCGGGCGCTCTCGATGAAGGAACTAGCCGATGCAGCCGACGTGAGTGGCGTGGCGAGCGATGCGGCCGTCGACAACGACGCCGCGCTCGCCGCCACACGTGCCGACGTTCGCCTCGACCCGAACGATCTTGCGGAGTCGAGTTTTGATGTATCGGCATCGGTCGACGTCGATGAGCTCGGCAGGGAAGCTGACAGCGACGCCACGGTCGCCCGTCGCTTAGGGACCAGCCGGCAGCGAAACACTATTTTCGCATCAGAGGGCGACGAGTTTGGTGATCCCGATGCGACTGAGTTCACTACCGTTGACCTTGATCGCTCGGGCAACCATGCGGTTTCGACAGTCTCTCAAATACTCCCCTTAACGTTGCTGCTACTCACGCTGCTGGCCGCCGCTGCCGGGGGGGTGTGGTGGCTATCGCAACCTGCCGACGCCACCACTCTGCTGGCGACCATCGATCAAGCGGCCAACAACAATGACCTTAAGCGTGTCGAAGGCCAAATGCGTGAGTTCTTGACTCGGTTTCCCCACGATCCGCGGAGGGCGGAGGTAGCCGGTTTGCTTAACGAGGTCGAACTGATGCAACGCAACCGACGATTCGATTTGCTCGCTCGTCGTGGCAACAACGCCGAAGACCTGACGCCGATCGAACGACTCTATGTCGATGCGGTGCGAAGAGTGGGCGATCAGCCGTTGGAATCGATTTCGTCGCTCGAAGCTCTTGTCGTACTGGGCGAATCAGTCGACGAAATCGACAGTCGCGACGAAATTTGCCTCGAACTAGCTCGACAAAAGCTAGCGGAACTCAAGGTCGCGACCGATGCCGAAGCGGCTCAGCAACGCGAATTCATCGACACAATCATCGCGCAAATCGAAACTCTGGAGGTCGAGCAACGACCCCAGGCAAAGGCGTCCGCCGCCGCTTTCGTCCGGCTTTACGGCGACAAACCTTGGGCCGCAGATCACGTCGCCAGGGCCCAAAAGGTCTTGGAGCAAGAATCGGGGGAAGCTCAATAATAATCGAAACACTTCGTGTCTGGCAGCAGTCATTTCAACCGCAACTGTTGCTGCAAGTCTTCGAGCGAGACCCCTTTGGTTTCGGGAACGAGCGCTATCACCCACAGCAGTTGAAGCACCATCATGCCACAAAAGAACGCAAACACGTAGCTCGGCGGCAAGAAAGACACGACCGTTGGAAAGTAAAGCGTAAGTAGGGCGGCAAACACCCAGTGTGTCGCACTGCCGAGCGATTGGCCCGCGGCACGATGTTCATTCGGAAAGACCTCGGATACGAGAACCCAGATAACCGCACCCTGGCCGACCGCGTGGGCGGCAATGAAAGCGAAAATGCCCCACAACACGAGTCGCCCTCCCATTCCCGATTGTTCGCTTGCCTGGGCGATGATTTCGTCGGCTCGAAGAATGACCTCGTCGGGCGAAAGGTCGCCCGCGAGTGATTCGATAGTTGGCTCGGTTGGGCTTACAACAATGCGATTATTGATGCGTTGAATTGCTTGGTTGAGCTCTTCGACGACCAATTTCTCGGCAGCCGGATTGCTGGCCGTGCTATTGCCGGCCGCAATCCGCTTCTCGGCCACGACTTTCGCGTCCATCGCATCGGCAGCCAAACCAAATGAAGCACTATTGGCATGAAATACCCAGGCAATCATGCCCAGCGATAAGATATATCCAAGCGACCCAATCAACAGCAGCGGGCGGCGACCGACTCGATCGATAAGCCACAGTCCCAGCAGTGTAAACAAAAGGTTCGTGATGCCGATTCCGACTGACTGTAACAGCGCGGCCTCATTCGCGAGTCCGGTCATCCCGAGGATTCGCGGCGCGAAATAGAGAATCGCATTAATGCCCGAAAGCTGATTAAAGAATGCGACGAGCACCGCAAGCATGATGGGGTAGCGCAGCCGCCGCGTCCAAAAGCGAGAATTGCTGTTGTCGCTTTCGGTCGATGTGCTATCGGCCTTGGCAATCTCCGCGACTTGTCGTTGCAGGATTTCGACGTCGACATCGGGATTGATTTTCTTCAGCACCAAAAGTCCCGACGCACGGTCGCCACGCGCTGCAATGAGCCACCGCGGGCTCTCGGGAATGAAGAAGCAAAACAGGGTGTAGAACATTGCAGGAATGGCTTCGACGCCCATCATCCACCGCCAGTCGGTGCTGCTCGTTGTGTCTTGCAACAATGAATTTGACAAGTAGGCGATCAGAATGCCGAACACAATGTTGAATTGAAACATCCCCGTTAGTCGACCGCGGAATCTCGGCGGCGCGATTTCGGTGATGTAGAGCGGTGCCGCGACTGTCGAGATTCCAACGCCAATGCCACCAATCATGCGCGCGACGATAAACGAATAGACATCCCAGGCGAATGCTGACCACAGCGCCGACGTAAAATAGAGCACGCCGACCCAGAGCAGCGTCGCTCGGCGGCCGAGCCGGTCGGTCGGCCACGCACCACCGATTGCCCCGGCAACAGTCCCCCACAACGCGGCACTCATTGCCAGCCCATGCATCTGGGGGCTAAGTTGCCAGAGCGATTGAATCTTCTGTTCGGCACCGGAAATTACGACGGTGTCGAAGCCGAACAGAAACCCACCAAGCGACGCAACAACGGCGCTAGCGATAAGAGTACGAGAAACTTGCATCGCAGAAATGCCCGCCAGGGTGGCTCGCCAAAAAATGCCCTTAAGGCATCTTCGCGCGCAGTGCGACGCCTATCAACCGGTGGCGCGTATTTGCTGTCGAGCTAAGAGGCACTCGAGCGACGACGACGGCGACGCGTTATGGCTGGCCCGCCCCACTCTTTGGTCAGCGTCTCAAACACTTCGGGCGACTCGTATCGAACGACTCCTTTGGATTCGGGCATCGGACCGATAAGGCCACGGAACACGGGCAAGCCGCGCAAACTGAGGTCGGTGCTGCAATCGTCGATGCCAATTTGCGTGTGCATTTTGAGCACGGCGTCGTGCGCATAATCGCGACTGCGAATTTCGCCCTCGGTACCCCGAGTAACAATGCGAATCGTTTGCTCCATGGCGAGTTGACCTGACGATGTTGTACGTTGGGAGGGGGGAGGATACGGGATCTATCGACCCGTTTTGGGGGGCAAGTGAAGATTTGCCCCCCGCGCCTTGTACGACACAACATGCGATAATCCGCTACCACCCAACCGACCATTCACAGTCGACACGACCGTTCGCCGCGTCACTTTTGCGATTCGCGTGTCGCGCGTAAGTTGGCGCTGCTGACTTCGACTTTACAATTGGAAGATCCGTCAATCTCGTTCGTTATCCAATCGTCTTCGCTAGGACCCTCATGTCTCACTCTGCTGGCGACGATGCCCATTTGAGTCGGATCGACACACTTTGGTCGGTGGTCGCCCGCGCCCATCGCCCCGAGGATGCCGATTTTGCAGCCGCTCAGCAGCAATTGCTCGATCGATATGGCGGAGCCGTCCGGCGGTATGCCGTTGCCGTTTTGCGCGACCCAGATGCAGCCGACGAGGTGTTTCAAGAGTTTGCCCTCAAATTCGTGCGCGGTGACTTTGGTCGGGCGACGCCCCAGCGGGGCAAGTTTCGCAGTTTCCTCAAGACGACCCTCTATCACTTGATCGTCGATTACCAACGTCGGCGAAAGAAACTGGCCAGACACGCGCCGCTGCTTGACGACCAAGCCGAGCAGTGCGACAAGTCAGAAAATGCCGACGATGCCGCCTTTGCGGCGAGTTGGCGCGACGAGTTACTGAGCCGAGTTTGGCGATCGCTTGCCGATTTCGAGGCCCGCACTGGCAAAGCGTTTCATACTGTATTGCAAGTGCGTGTCGCCAATCCCGATGCACGTTCGCCCGAGTTGGCCGAGCTAGTATCGGGTCAACTCGAAAAACCGATGTCGGCCGGGGCCGTACGTGTGCTCTTGCATCGTGCGCGCGAGCAATTTGGCGAGTTGCTGCTCGACGAAGTCGGCCAGTCGCTCGACGAAGCCAGTCCCGATGCACTCGAAGTAGAGCTTATCGAACTCGATCTGTGGCAGTATTGCAAAGATGCCTTGCAACAGCGTCGTCCGAACGAGTGAACCCCTATCAGGAAGGAACCACGTGGCGTGCCGATTGATCCGACTCCATCGAAGACTGCCCAATCGACAAGGGTGAGCGATACGCAAATGCCCACAGCCGAAGCACCGACCATGCCGATGCCGCTCGGTGAATCGGGGCTTAAGCGACCGGGCGAAGTGCTCACTCGTGGCGAAGTAATCGAAGATTTCGAAGTCATTGACGTTCTCGGGAAGGGGGCGTTTGGAATTGTCTATCGTGCACGGCAACGGTCGCTTGACCGCGAAATCGCGCTCAAAGTCGCCGTCAATCGGGGCAGCGAGGGACGCACAATGGCCCGTCTCGAACATCGGCATATTGTGCAGGTGTTCAGCGAATCGGTCCATGAACCCACCGATCAGCGACTGTTGTGCATGCAACTCGTCTCGGGTGTCCCACTCGATGTGTTGATCGGTGAATTGCGGCTGGTCAAACTCCGCGGCCGCGATTGGACCGGTGCCAATCTCCTGGCAATCGTCGAGCAAAGGTCGTCACATTCGGCCGTGTTCGATGCGTCGGCATTACGCGATCGCGAGCGTCTCGCCGCGATGGATCATGTCGGTGCGACCGCCTGGATTGGTGCCCGTTTGGCTGAAGCACTCGACTATGCCCACCAACAGGGAGTCACACACCGCGACATCAAGCCTGCGAACGTGCTTATCAATCGCTATGGCCAACCGCTGCTTGCCGACTTCAACATCTCGTTTCAATCGTTTAATAGCGAGAGTCACGCCGCCGACAGCTTTGGTGGCACCATTGCCTACATGTCGCCAGAACATCTGGCGGCCTTTAGCCCCCGCGACGATACCACACCCGACGCCGTCGACGGACGGAGCGACATCTACTCGCTCGGTGTCGTGGTCGGTGAGTTGCTCGATTGTCGATTTCCACTACCGATGCCCGATCGCGACGGGGGATCGAAGGTGACGCTGGTCAATACAATGGCCGAAGATCGTCGCGAATATACTCATTCGGTCCCGGCTGGCCCGGCCGATGCGACGAAGGCCCTTCATCAGGTTGTCGCTCGCTGTGTGATGGCCGAGCCAAGCCAGCGATTCTCACGAGGCACCGAAATGATGGCCGCGCTCGATGGTGTCGTCATCCTGCGAGGCATCGAACGCGAGCTGCCCGCGACGGGCCTGTTCGCTCGCTGGGTGACCGAGCGGCCATTCGCCAGCCTCATCGCGGCGGCCATCATTCCCCAATTCGTGGGGAGTGCCTTCAACATCGCTTACAACACGCTCGAAATCGTCGGTCGCCTCAACCCCGCGCAAGTCGAGGCATTTTGGCATGTCGTGGGCGTTTACAATGCGATCGTCTATCCAACGGTCTTGGCGATTGGAGCTTTGGTTGTGTGGCGACTTTGGCAACATTGGCAGCAAATTGGTGCAACCAGTCCTGCGTCGGCCCACGAGGGGGCAGCCGCCCGAGGTGCCGCTTCACGAGTTCCATTGTGGTTGATGCTGATGGTCGCACTTGGTTGGCTTCCGGGGGGTGTCATCTTTCCGTTGGTGATCGACAGCATGGCCGGGCCACTCGCCCAAGAAGTCTATTGGCACTTCGCCGTTTCGTTCACGCTCTCGGGGCTAATCGCCCTCGCCTATTCGATTTGCTTCGTCCAGTACGTGGTGCTGCGAGGTTTCTACGCGCGCCTATGGCCCGACGCGACCAAGTTTAACGACGTCGCTCGCCGTGAACTTGGTGGCCAGGCATGGCGACTGGCAACAGCTCAAGTCCTGGCCGGTTCGATTCCCTTGGTGGCCGCCATTCTCTATCTCGCCCTGCAATCGGCCGACGAGAGCCGGTGGTTCCGGCTGCTGGCGATCTTGCTGATTGTGCTGGGGGCATTTGGCTACCAGTTGGCATCGCACGTCTCCCTACGAGTCACCGAAATCGGCCAACGGATGACAACAAAAATGTAGCTACCGTCGCCAGACGGTGGATATTCGCAGCCCCATTCGCGTTCATATTTTCACCTCGTGGTTCTGACCGTTTTGTCCACGAAACAGCCAACACGATTGGAGGGGACAAAACCCCTCATTTTGCTTCGCTCTGAAATCCTCAAAACCACTAGTTTTCCAGTCGATTTCGCACATCGCTCGTGAATTTCGTACCTGGGTTTTGACTGACCAGTTGGTGACGTTTTTGACAAAACTGTTCTTCGCCTCTTTTTTCTGCGGACTTTCGAAGCCCCAAGAGCCGTGCCCGTAATGGTTTGGGTGAGTTTCAAGTTGTCAGTTGTCGGTTGTCAGTTGTCAGTGGGCAGTGGGCAGTGGGCAGTGGGCAGTGGGCAGTGGGCAGTGGGCAGTGGGCAGTTTCGCTGCGCGAAACGACGCGTCGACGAAGTCGGCACTCTTGCTGCCGTCTGCCTGCTGCCATCCGCCGGATGCCACCCTCTGGCTTGTCCAGCAGTTGGCATCCAATACAGTTTCACATAGGCCCGTTCTACCACACCGCGCGGCCAATTTCGACAACGATTTTTGGCCGGGTGCCACCGTAGTGGAGGTTGTTAAACCTCCCACGCCTCGGTCGCGCGGGCTGGACCTTTGACAAGGTCCACTACAGGGGCTCGCAAGCAATCCAGCAGCAGCGAAACCCACCCGTTTGAGCCTGAAAGGCTCACTCTTTCAGCCCAATGCGAAGCACTGGGAACCGCGTGGCGATGACAATTCCGACCCTGAAGGGGTCGTTCATCGACTCGCCTCCAAGAATTGCCAGTACTTCCTTGGATCATAAGCCTCCTCGCTCTCGAAACAACCGCGGATTGCACTGAAGACGAGCGCCGCCCTCCTTGTTTCGTCGAACTCATTGAGTGATTCGGTGTCCTGCAACATTTCGAGATCCTCTCGACTGCGCAGATGCAGTAGCGTAACGGCAGTCGCTTGTTGATCGACCGTGACGGACATGTAGCAATCGCTTCCGCTCGCAACTTCATCGCCGTAGGTTGGCTTCGTGAGACTAAACAAGTCGTACTGCTCGATCGCGTCTGCTAAACGGTCGTAGGCCGCCGCTTCGATTTCGATTTCGTACACACGCCACTCACCGTCGGCCATCACAACCAATTGCCCCGTTCTCGCTGACGAGATGCTTAAGTACCAAGACTCGCTTTCGCTAAACATTCCCCAACAACTCGCAGCGATCGTGATCCGCGGCTTCCAATCGTTCTGCGTGGCGTGTCTCCCTTTCTCGACGGCCGGCGAATTGGTCACTTGGCTACGATGGCAGCCTGCCACGAGCGACACCAAAACTAGCAAAGATGCGAAGATCCCCGGTATCCGCCTGGTTTTCTTTCCGAATCGCAACACGACGTGATCCTCTTCGACGGCTGCCTAGCCGCTGCTTTCATGCGCTAGCATATAAGGGCTAGCGCTCACTCATCAAGCGAGTCCAGCATCGACCACAAGCCTTTGACCGGTAACAGTTTACTGCGATTGGCAACTGTTGACAAAGATGGTCGGCCCGGATTGCAATCGCACCATCGGCGACCTCCAAGCAATGGAAGCGATCGGCATTGTCGTCAAACTTGGCACGACCAACCAGCTTAATTACCGGCTCGCCGCCGACCGGTAAACTTGCGACAAACTTGCGACAAAATTGAACCCGAACCTACTCCGCGTCGCCCAACAGTCGCTGCACTTCGTCGTCGCTGAGGTTTTCGATTTCCGAGAGCAGCGCTTCGATGTCGTTATCACCGTCGTTGTCGTCGCCCGCCACTTGGGCAACTTCTTCATCGGCGTGACTACAAGTCTGCTCGGCCAGATAACGCGAGAGTGCGGCTGGTGTGGGGTAATTCCAAGCGACGATCGGCGGCAGCGGTACGCCGAACTCTACTTCGAGTTCGTGGCTCAACTAGACGGCGGTCATCGAGTCGACACCAAACTCGGCGAACGGCCGATCGCGGCTCACATCTTCGGCAGCCAGCCCGGCCCGATCGACGAGCCATTCTTGCATCCACAGCTCAATACGTTCGGCAACGCGGTCGACACTGAAGGCGTCGTCGCCCTGAAGCTTGCCGCCGACGACGGGCTGACGTTTCGGTTTGGTCGGCGCGGCGGCGGTGCCGTTGCGTTCGGCGAGTCGTGATTCGTGCAGGATCTTTAGCTCGCCATCCAAATACTGTTGTCGGCAAAGGCTGCGTTGCACTTTACCACTCGAAGTGATGGGGAGTGAGCTCTGGCGGATGAGCACGACGATCGACGTTTCGAGCTCGTGCTGCTCTGAAATGGCATGGCGAATCGCCTTTACGACCGTGGCGTATTCGGCGGCCGGAAATTGGCGGTCGATTTGATGAACCACCGCCAGACGTTGGTCTCCCTCGTCGCCAATCGCGAATGCGGCACCCGGCAATAGGCTAGGATGCGAGGCCTCGGCCGTGGCTTCGATGTCCTGTGGATAGTGGTTGCGTCCACGAATGATAATCACATCCTTGGCTCGGCCCGTGATAAAGAGCTCGCCATCGTGAATAAAACCCAAGTCTCCGGTACGCAGATAGGTGCCGTCGCGGCCCGCGATGGTCGCACCAAAAATGTCGGCATTCAATTCGCCGTGTTGCCAGTAGCCTTGAGCTACCGAGGGGCCAGCCACGAGAATCTCGCCGACACGATCGCTGGCACATGGTTGCCGGGTTGTGGTGTCGACAATTTCGATGGCGTGATCTTGCGGAGGTTCGCCACAACCGACGAGCTCTTGCACGTTCGATCCATTCGCATGGGTGGCCACCTCGACTCGACCGGCGGCCAATGCGGCCCGATTCACGCCGAGAATCGTCGGCGGCCGATGCCCCGCTGGTCCGGCGGCGAGCAGCGTATTTTCGGCCAGTCCATAACACGGATAAAACGCATCGGGGCGGAATCCGCTCTCGGCAAATGCCGTGGTGAATTCGCGGATTGTCTCGGCACGAATCGGTTCGGCGCCGCAAAACGCCAGTCGCCACGAATCGAGCCTGAGCGCCTTGCGTTTGCGCGGATCGATGCGGCGGACGCAGTAATCGTAGGCAAAGTTCGGCGCGCCGCTAATGACGGCTTGAAACCGGTCGATCGCTTCAAGCCAGCGAATGGGCCTTTGCAAGAACGCGGTGGGCGACATCAGGATGCTTCGACCGCCCACGTAGAGCGGTGTGAGGATGCCGCCGATGAGTCCCATGTCGTGGTACGCGGGCAACCAAAACACCCCCGTCGCCGGTGCCCCGGTCGCGGCGGCGTCTTCTTCGATGCGAAACGCTTGGCGAATCGCTTCGAGGTTGGCAAGCAAGTTTCCGTGGCTTACAACCACCCCCTTCGGATCGCTCGTGCTGCCCGAGGTGTACTGCAAAAACGCGGTGGCCGCTGGCTCTTGGGCATTTGGTTGCCAGTCGCGGGCCCCGCGATGGTCGATTTCGTCGCTCGCCAGCCATTCGAGTTGGCTCACAACGTCGTCTTGTTGTGACATGTCGAGCGTGCCGAGCGTTTGCGAAGTGGTGAGCGCCACCTTCGCGCCCGAGTTTCGCGCAATGCTCGCCATCCGTGGCAGCGGACGGCGCGGCTTGGGGTAGGTGGCCGGCACCGCGACGACGCCGGCGTAGAGGCAACCAAAAAAAGCCGCGATAAAGTCGAGGCCCGACGGGTAAACGAGCATCGCCCGATCGCCCGGCTTGAGTGTCGTAAGCAGCTTGCGGGCGATCGCGCGGGCCGAGAGATCAAGTTCGCCAAAGCTGAGCGACAACTCGCCCGCGTGGTCGTCGAGGAACACATAAGCATTGCGGTCGCCAAACTCAGTTGCCTGCTGTTGTAACAGGTCGACCAGCGTGTGGGCATCGCGCGTGTGTGGAAGCGTATCCGTGGCCATTCGATTCGTGGGGGGTTCGCTTACTGGCATGAGTGGGGCGAGAATTAATGACTGTGCTGATCGCGGCTTGAGCCACAAGCCGGCCGGAAACACGCGCTGCCGCCTGTTATCGTCGTGGCGCAGGTTGGAAGTCGAATCGGTCGGTGGATCGCCGCGCAGCCAGCGCTGTCCGCATATCCCGACAGCCGCCCGGCGGAAGGACGCGCATTTTAGGGAGTTTACGAAAGCATCGAAAGGTTCAACGCCGTGGCATCGTCTTCGTTTAACCGGGGCTCAGCATCCGTTTGTAACCACTCTTTTCTCTTTAACACCTTACTACACAAGCACTTGCGACGAATTACCGGGCAATCGACACTGCCACAACCACAATGCGGTCTTGTGAAGAGCAGCCGAATTAAAGTTTGTTACAACAGCGAGAAATTTGACTTTTAGGGGCAATGCATGGTGGTTTCATTACGACTTTGTATGGTTAGAAGGAATGAACAGACATCTGCTATTGCCGACTCTTCCGATTGATCCGTCGCGCCCTGTGTTGTTTTGTTTGCCTCATGCGGGGGGCGGCACGAGTTTTTATTATCGATGGCGGCGATATTTGCCCGAGACGATGCAGATTGCGCCTTTGCGACTCCCGGCCCGCGAAGACCGGTTGCATGACCCCCACTACCAACATTTCTCAGAACTCGTCGACGACGTCGTCGCTGCGATCGGTTCTAGCCGAGCGTCTCGCTTTGTACTGCTCGGCCACAGCATGGGGAGCTACGTGGCCTACGAGGTCGCGCGCCGCTTGGGGATGGCCGACATGGCGCAGCCCGATGCATTAATCGTCGCCGGTGCTTCGGCTCCACAGCTTGTGAATCGAAAGATTCTTTTGCACGAATTGCCCGACGATGAGTTTGTTGCCGAAATTCGTCGCCGGTATGATGGTTTGCCCGACGCGATTGCCAACGACCCAAACCTGCTGGGACTTTTAGTACCGATGTTGCGAGGTGACATGCGATTGGTCGAAACCTACCATTATGATCGAGGCGACAAACTCGCTTGCGACATGTACGCACTAGGTGGCTACGACGATCCGGGGGTGAGCTACGAGCGACTATCGGCTTGGCAAGAATTGACGACGGGCGACTTTACGATGCGCATGTTCGCCGGCGGCCACTTTTTTCTTCACCCGCCGGCCCGACCGCTGACTGACAAGGGCGAGATTCCACCGACAGTGGCGGCCGTGATCGATTACCTAAGCGAGCGGTGGGGGCTCACCCAATGAACGGCCCCGAACATTGGCCCATCGCGACGCCGACTGGTTCGGTGGCATCTCGAACCGTCGATGTGTGGGCTTGGACCACCGGCGACGTTTCGCCGGCGACCGCCGACACGTTGCCAACGTTTGAGTCCGAGAACCTTGCGACGATGAGCCACCCGGTCGTTCGTCAGCGAGCGATTGCGTCGACCATTGGTATGCGGCAGATTCTCGCTGCCTATTGCGGCAAAAGTGCGGCGGAACTTGAAATCGTTCGCAGCGACTATGGCAAACCATCGCTCGCGGAAACCCATGCCATCGAGTTCAACCTCACGCATTCGGGCGACTGGATATTGCTGGCGGTGGCGGGCAAACGGGTTGGCATCGATCTAGAGACGCCGAGAGAATTGCGCGACGCCAGGGGACTCGCACGGCGGATTTTAACCGACGCGGAGTTTGCCAATTGGTCGAACCACTCTGAGGACGAACGCGAGCGAGCCTTCTTTCGGCTCTGGACGCAAAAAGAAGCCGTCACAAAATTCGATGGACGGGGGCTGCAATTGTCGATGGCAACGATTGCACTCAACGGCAACGAAGCCACCTGGCACGCTGGCCACTGCTATGTGCGATTGCTATTCGACGCGGAAAGCGGCATAGCGTCGATTGCAACGTCCAGCAGCAACTGCGAAGTGCATTGCCAACGCTGGGACACACAGCTTAACGCTTGCTGAACTGCGTACCGCGACGGGCACCACGCAGGCCGGGCTTCTTGCGTTCTTTCATACGCGAGTCACGCGTCAGGAACTCGCGTTCGCGGAGTTTATCGTGCAGATCGCTGTCGTACTTGACCAAAGCGCGAGCGATGCCCTGCATACAGGCCCCCGCTTGGCCAGTCGAACCGCCGCCCTGCGTGCGGATAACGACGTCGACCTTGTCGCGAAGTTCGCAATGCTCGAGCGGAGCGACGACTGCGTTGCGGTCTTGCGGAATGGGGAAGTACTCTTCGAGTTCGCGCTTGTTGATCACGATCTTGCCGGTGCCGGGACGAATGCGGACGCGAGCCACCGAGGTCTTACGACGGCCAGTTCCTAATGCATCGATAACTTTTTCGGTCGTTGCCATTCGCCTAAATACCTAGAACGCGTGAATGATTTTTGGGTTTGTTACTTAACCGCTAGCTCAACAACCTCAGGCCGCTGAGCTGCGTGGGGATGGTCAGCACCGGCATACACCTTCAGCTTGCTGAGCATCTTCGAGGCCAGCTTGTTCTTAGGCAACATCCGCCGCACCGCTTCGCGGAGCACCCGCTCGGGATGGCGGTCGAGTTGGTCGCCGGCCGAAATCGACCGCAGACGCGGGAAACCCGTGTACCAAGTGTACCGCTTTTGGTCCCACTTCTTGCCGCTGAAGTTGACCTTTTCGGCATTGATGACGACAACGAAGTCGCCTGTGTCGACGTGGGGCGTGTAAGTCGCCCGGTGCTTGCCCATCAGCCGCACGGCAATGTCGCTTGCGAGCCGTCCGACAATCTTGTCGGTGGCATCGACAAGCAGCCACTTTTGTTCAATTTCGGCCGTTTTGGCCATGTATGTCTTCATCGCACTCGTGCCAATCGTACTTTCGTGAATGCACACCGACGGCATAGCCGTCGGCGGGAATCCAGTAGAATAGCGATGTCATTCGATGGGGACAAGGGGCGGAAAGAGCCTAGAAACAAGGGCAATTCGAATTTGCGAGGATTGAATTAGTTGACGCGTACTGGACAAAGCAACTAAGTTAGAGAAGTATGAATAGCGACCTAACAAACACGACAGACGCCGAGTTGCTCTACGGTTTTCTCGGTCAATTTCTCGCTGCCGGCGGACGCGATCAGCCTGTGCAAGCGGTCATCGACGAGTTTGCCGCCTACCGCAGCGAAGTTCGCCGATTGCAGGAATTGGTCGCGGTCGCTCACCAGGAATCGGATGCGGGACTATCTGGGCCGCTCGACATCGAGGCCGTCGTCGCTCGCGGTAAAGCCCGGCTCGCGGCCGAAGGTAACCGATAAATGCCTGAGGCGAGTTGGACTCCGTCGGCCCGCGCCGACCTCGACGACGTTTTCGACTACATCGGACGGCAGCAGCAAAGCCCATTGGCAGCAGAAGGGGTTGTTCGCAGGATTTCCGAACAATGCAACGAGTACGCAACGCTTTGCTCGGCGGGCCACCATTTGGGATCGGCAGCACCCGAGCTGGGCGATGGTATTCGTACATTTACCGTGATGTCGTGGGTCGTAATTTTTCGCCGATCGGACTCGGGAATCGAAGTCCTACGATTGGTACACGGTAGTCGTGATTTTCCGCAATGGATAACGCGAAGCTAAGTCCACGCCTCCGCTTGCCTAAGATCAAATCAACGACAGCGTCACCGAGCGCGCGGTCGACTCGAATTGCAGCTTCCCTTCACGCGCGAGCCAGCCGATCGCGATGAGCGTCAGTTCGTCGGAGCAGTCCGTCGCCTTCTTGAGTTCGGCGACAGTGGCTGGTTTCTCAGCCAGTCGAGCCCATACTTCACCGGCGGCGATGCCGATGGCTTCTTGGGTCAGCGGGGGCTTGGGGACCGCTGCTTTCTTGGTGTTTTTAGCCGGGCTGGTTTCGCTGGTTTTCTTGGTAGCAGGCTTAATCGCTGTCGCGGAAGGAGCCTTGTTTGTTGCGGTTTTCTTTGCCATGAGGGTGTCTCAAGTTGAAGGCCGTAAAGGGGTTTGATGGGGAGCCTGTTGTCTGATTATAGCACGCATTTGGGGCGATTTTGAGAGCGGCGGGCGTGAAATCGGGCATTCGCGGATTGACCCTGATGGGAGAGTTGCGCCAGCGATACCCCACCGGTGTGCCTGGGCTCGACTTTGCCTTGCTTGTCACACCCGAAAGCTACGCTCCAATCGTCTTCACTGCCGCCAGTGCGGCGTCGTGAATCAATCCATTGGTCGCCAGCACCCCGCGGTTAGCTTCGAGCGAAGACCCATGCGAGAAATCAAGCGGTTTGCCATCGAGGTCGGTCACCCGGCCCCCGGCTTCTTCGATGACGATGCTGCCAGCGGCTTGGTCCCAGATTTTTTCGCGGTAGTTGGGGCGATCGGCCGACAAAAATCTGATGAGCATTTCGCCCTGCCCGGCCGCCAGGGCGGCGTACTTGGCTTGGCTGTCCATCGGAATCGCCGCGGCGGTGGTCCCCAGCGCTGCGGTGAACTCGCCGAGCTGGCCCGTGTTGGTGTGGCTCGATTCAACTGAGCGAAAGACGCGGATTTTGGTGATCTCGCTAGTCGGGGAAACTGTGGCTGCGACCGGTTCGACGGCTGCACCCTCTTGCGAGTTGTCCAGAGGTTCGATCCAGCACCCTTCGCCTCGCGAGGCATAGAGCAGCGAACCGGGGCCGCCAATATTTACTGTGCCACCATGTTCGAGTTCGGGGCAGGCCAGATAGCCACGTTCGACTTTGCCGTCGACAATTTTTGCGAAAGCAACCGCGTACTGCTCGCCTCGCAAGAAGCCCTTTGTACCGTCGATGGGGTCGAGTGTCCAAAAGGTCCCTTCGGCGGGTCCATTGCCAATGTCGATCCAATCGCACACGGCTTCGGGGGTCGCCTCGGGAATGACGTACCGCACAAACTTGGTGACTAGCCCTAGCAGATCAGCATGCTCGCCACTGCGAAGGCTATCGGCGTCTTCTTCGCCGACGAGCACCGCCCCGGGAAACACCATGTAAAGCTGCCGGGCCACCACGGCCTGGGCGGCGAAGTCGCCCACGGTGACCGGCGATTTGTCGCCTTTGGTGAGCGGCCCGCCCACCATTTCGGCCTGAACCCGCCGGACCAAACGCCCGACGCTGCGGATACATTGGCGGGCGAAAATGTCTTCGACAGAAGCGGGGGGCATAGGAATGTAGCTACGCTCGCCAGAGCGTGGAGGTGGCGGGGATCGTAGGTCATCCACCGTCTGGCGACGGTGGCTACATTTCTCAAAAGCTACCCCGCCAGGGCTCGAACCTGGAATGAGGGAATCAAAATCCCTAGTGTTACCATTACACTACGGGGTAGTAGCTCAGTGATCGAAGCTTGCGACGCCGGTGGCATCGCCCCTTTAGTCTACCGTAAAGAGCCGTCAAGACTAACGGGGGTTCATTCGATTCGCAACCGAGAAACAGAGCGACTCGAGTTCGGTCGCCAAGTCGACGCCGACGAGGCTCACATTCTCAGGCAGTTTGAGCTTGACTGGGGCAAAGTTAAGTATACCAGCCACCCCGCCGGTGACCAATTCATCGGCAATCGTTTGAGCCTCGGCCGCTGGTACGGCGATCAGCCCTAACACCAGTTGTTGTTCGCGGACGATGCGGCCGAGTTCGGCGATGTCGAAAATCGGCACCCCTTCACAAATTGTGCCGATCTTGGCCGGATCGGTGTCGAAAGCGGCAACGACACGAAAGCCTTGCAACGAAAACCCCCGGTAACCCAGTAGCGCCCGTCCTAAGTTGCCGACGCCCACCATCGCGACGGTCCACTCGCGATCGATGCCCAAAATCACGCGGATTTCCTTGATTAGCTCGCCACAAGGGTATCCGACGCCCGGCTGGCCAAATTGCCCAAAATAGCCGAGGTCTTTGCGCACCTGAGCGTCAGTGAAGCCCAGCCGCAGTCCCAACATACTGGAACTCACCGTCGCTTCGCCCAGTCGTTCGATTAATTGCAGCTCGCGCAGGTAAAGGCTGAGCCGGTTCACGACACCTTTGGGCACCGCGACGCTTGTGGTCGGGGGTGGTGCGGTTTGGTCCGACGTCGATTGTGGTTGTTCGATACTCATGGGCTTACGAGGGAAACTTTACGCCAAGCCGGTTTGGGCAGCAAGCAGAATTGGGGGCAAACGGGGGCGGGCCGCGCTCCTGCGGAGCCTGGGTCGCTCGGCGGGAGCCTCGCCCCTTCCCCCCTTTCGCTTTACAGCTCGGCGAGCGTCTCGCTCTCCCTCGTCGTCACAATCGTCACACGTGGACGAGCCTAATGCTGCCTTGGTCGTCTTCGCATCGCTGCAAACCGTTGGCGAGCCAATGGTTACGAACAAACCGAATGCGCCGATTGGTGAAATTCGCGAAACCACGAAGTGCTGGCAATTTGAGTAAATGGGCTAAAAGGGGCTGGGTTTTCTTCCCGATGTAATATTCGACGGAGTTGTTCCGTTTTGACCAGCCCCCCTCATTTACCCGAACTGTTTTTTTCCACTGGAGGCGACGAACGAAATGAAGACTGTATTTAGTGCCCCGTTGTTGGTGGCGCTGCTTTTTAGTTTTGCTCCGACTGCCCAAGTCGACGCAGCCTATTGTGGCGCTGTTAGCTACAACTGCTGCGACCCTTGCTGTCAGGTGCATTACCACACGGTCATGAAGAACGTGAGCAAGACCGTTTATGAGCAGCAAGATGTCACGTGCTACAAAACTGTTTACGACCAAATCTGTGAAGAGAAGGTTGTGAACTACACCCGCATGGTGTCGGAAAATCGCACCAAGACTGTCAACTACACGGTCATGAAGCCAGTGTACGAGACCAAAACTCGCAACTACACAGTGATGAAGCCTGTGTGGGAAACGAAGACGCGTACCTACACCGTCATGAAGCCTGTTTACGAAACTCGCACTCGCGAATACACCGTCAACAAGCCAGTGTGGGAAACTCGTCAAAAGGAAGTTAGCTACACAGTGATGAAGCCAGTTTGGGAAACCAAGACTCGCGAATACACAGTGATGAAGCCGGTTTACGAGACTCGTACAAAGGAAGTGACCTACTACGTCAGCAAGACGGTTCCTTATACCAAGACAATCACCGTAAACGGTGGTCACTGGGAAACACAAACCTACGAAGTGGCTGGCCCGACCCGCACTCGTGTTGTTCGTGAGCCTGGTACTTGGGTATTTGACCCCTGCACTTGCTGCTGCCGGTACTGCCCAGGTGCTTGCCGCACCGAGTGCGTGCAATGCCCCCCTCGCAAGTGCTGCAAGAAGGTTTGGGTTCCGACCTGCTGCGAGAAGGAAATCACTTGCTGCAAGACTGTCTGCGAGCCTCGCACCAAGACTTGCTGCTACCAGGTTTGCACGATGGTTCCCGAGACCAAGACTTGCTGCTACAAGGTTTGCAAGATGGTTCCCGAGTGCCGCACTAAGACTTGCTGCTACAAGGTCTGCACCATGGTTCCCGAGTGCAAGACTTGCTGCTACCAAGTTTGCAAGATGGTTCCTGAATGCAAGACTTGCTGCTACAAGGTTTGCAAGATGGTTCCCGAGTGCCACACCAAGACTTGCTGCTACAAGGTCTGCACCATGGTTCCTGAAACCAAGACTTGCTGCTACAAGGTTTGCAAGATGGTTCCCGAGTGCAAGACTTGCTGCTACCAAGTTTGCAAGATGGTTCCCGAGTGCCACAGCAAAGAAGTTTGCTACACAGTGTGTGTCCCGGTTTGCGAATCGAAGACCATCTCGTGCACCAAGACGGTGCCACGCAAGATTGCTTACACCGTGAAGCGTTGTGTGCCGAAGACCATTTGCGAGCAGGTTCCCGTGCAAGTCCGATGCACGAACCCTTGCTGCAGCGGTGGCGAATCGGCCTCGGCTGCTCCTGCGAGCGACTGTGGCTGCAACTAAGTGTGAGTA
>JBGSWC010000242.1:0-11395 GCA_041752635.1 Pirellulales bacterium
ATTGACTCCCGTCACGAGCGTCCGCAGCAACGCTTTGCGAGATTCAATCGCCAGATTATCCCACATGCCTGGCAATTGCTTGCCGACATCCGAAAATGCTTTGCGATCTCGCGCCGATACTTTCAACGCGCGTGGTGGATCGGTTTCCAGATCACCAAGTAATTGCCGAGCCTGTTCAAGTTCTTCCAGGGCCTGCTCCCATCGACGTTCCAGCGAAGCGGCGATCAAGCGATTTTCAGGATCGACATGGTTGTATTGTCGCTCCGCGCGTGTCGCGGCATAGCTGAGACGCTGAACATCCTGACGAAGATGTTTGAGCTGGTCATGGTGAGAGACAAGCTGCTGATCGGTGGCCGCTTGCAACGCATCGATATTGGCGGGAGCGATGGCGGAGAAGAACTCAGCGACAACCACCGCATCGATTCGTTTGCCGGATAGATATTGGCAAGCCTCCTGACGCAACTCGCCTTGCAACTTCGCGCATGTGTATTGGAACCGCCCCTCTTTGTAAACCACCCGCATGGCATGACCACACTTGCCGCAGCGAACCAGTCCCGCCAGCAGCGATGCACCTTTGCGCGAGGCATCGCGGCGGGTGAACCGCGACTGCATCGTACGATGGTTTTCTGCCATTGTTGCTTGGATTTGCTCCCATTTGTCCCATGAAATGAAGGCCGGATAGACATCCTTCACCAACGCCAGCCAAGCGTCGCGGTCTTGGCGAATTCGACCGGCGGCCGGCCGCCCGGGAATCTGCTTTGCCGGGACACCCTGGCGTCGACCGTAGGCAAACGCGCCGGCATACGCGGGATTCTTCAAGATCGAATGGATCGCCGAGAGCGTGGGAGGCTTCCATAGTACTTGATCAGCATACAAGCCGGACGTTTGTCGACGCGGAAGTTTTAGCTGATGCTCCGCGAAGTACTTTAACACTTGAGAACCGCTGCCAACTTCATCGAACTTGGTAAACACGAACTTGATGCGATCGGTGATGCTGGCGTCGGGATCCACGATCACTTCGCCCGTTTCCAATCGAACGTATCCCGTCGGCACGTGATGAACCAACTCGCCACGCTTCGCCTTCGATAAGCGGCCGGCGTTGAGTCGTAGGCGAATGCTGTGCAACTCCGCTTCACTCATCGTCCCTTTGAGTCCCAATAGTAATCGGTCGTTAAAGTCTCTGGGACTGTAGACGCCATCGCTGTCTCCGATCAAGGTGTCGGAGAGCGCGCATAGTTCCAGCAAGCGATGCCAATCAGCGCAGTTGCGAGCCAGTCGTGAGACTTCGTAACCAACGATGATGCCGATCTTCCCCAGACCGACGTCGGCCACGAGCTTCTGAAAGCTCTCCCGACCTTCGGCGTGCTTCGCAGAAATCCCTTGATCGCCATCGACGACTTCGACTTGACTGGTCTTCCAACCGAGATCAAGCAACCGCTCCTTGAGCGCACGTTGATTGATTGCGCTCTCGCGATTCTCGCGCACTTGCTTGGGATCGGATTGGCGCAGATAGACGATCCCTGGTCGACTCAGGTGCGTTGTTTGAATTTTGATCGATCCGTACATCTTGAATCTCCTCCATGAGAATTCGGCTCACTTCATTTGCCACGGCGCGTTGTACGTCGGGCGGTAGATTTTTCCACAGACTCCGACTTTGAATGAGGCTCATGCTTGGACCTCCTCTTGGTGGACGCTGACTGAAACAGCGTCACGAGGTTGCCAATCGCCTCAGCCGTCAAGATCGATTCCGGATCGGAGAAGGTCAGTGGGGGAGCCAGATTCGTGCTAGCAATGGCGACGTAGCCATAGCAGCCACTACGGAGCTCAACGTGGCAATGCCGCACGTGCCCCGGCAACGTCGCAAGCCCGGAAAGCCGGAATGTTTTACCGAACAGTGGGTGCTTCGGATCAGTAACGGTAATTTCACCCGCGCATACATCTGTGACCAGCGGGGTATTGCGGTGGTTGAGGTTTTCCGTTGCCGGGCGGACCGATCATGATTGCCCCGCGACGCCAAGCGATGCCTAGCTTGTTGTATCTTTCTTCGGCATTCAGAAAATAGGCGAAGTCGTTGCGAATGGTTTTTTGGAGATCTCCGGCAAGCACAAGGTCGTCGAACGTCGCTGCCTGCGTCGCGGCGTACAGGCTTTGGCTACGGCTCCAACATCCATCGGAGAACACAAGAATCGAGTCGCCCGGCATGTGAGTCTTGCGAGCGACGTCAAGGATGAAGTCATCAGCCAACTCGGCACTGTCAGCGATGATCCAGTCGCGCGATTCGGTGCCACACCCGCCGCTCCACTCCAGGTGAACAACCCGTAAATCTCGATCACGCCACCGCACCTGCCACACCACTTGATCAAACCTGGTGTCAAGACAATCACAATCCTCACCACCCCAGTATCGTTTGGCGAGAGGGCGTGGTTCGATTAATGGCTCTAACTCACAATGCCCTAGATTGGCATAGAATTCCAGCTCCAAGTTCGCGGCGGAAATTACGGTTTGATCGCCTTGGCAAGCCACAAGCATCGACTCGGCTTGCACCGGAATAGCGGCTGAGTTTTCGCCAAGCGAATCGACGAAAAAATTCGGTGGAAGACTTCCGTTTCCCTTGCGCGATTGCCCCATAGATGTTCCGTGATTTGAGACTATGACAGTTGTGATCGGTGGTTTACGTGTGGGTAGACCCAAGCCGACGAGCATTGGTTCGCCCTGTCAATCTCGCCACAACCAACGCAACGAGTCGGGAAAAATCGCGCCTCCATGATTGCCGTTGTGGCCGCCGTGGCCGAAGACTGCCTTGACGTCGTAGTGGCGAAATTCAAGGGCGCGAGCCATTTGTTGATTGCTCAGGTACCAGTTGCCGTGGGCGTTGTCGAGATCGTTGCTGCCATCTTGCAACAGCACCCGGAGCGGTTTGTCTTTGTCGCCGGGCGGTTTGCGAATCAGTGCAGGGTAGACGTGTCCGCCACGGATGTTGGTGAAGCTGCCGACGTGCGAGAGCACCTTGCGGAACGAATGGGGACGTTCCCAAGCGACTGTGAAGGCACAAATTCCGCCACTGCTGATACCACAGATCGCGCGGCGGTTGGAATCATTGGTGATGTTAAAGTCACGAGCCACTTCGGGCAAAATTTCTTCGAGCAAGAACCTCGCGTAGTCGTCGCTCAAAGTGTCGTATTCGACGCTGCGATTCGCGGGCTTGGGATTCCAGCCCGGTTTTTTGGGAAGCTCCGTTCGCATATGACCAGGGTCGACAAACACGCCAATCGTGACCGGCATGTCGCCTTTCGCGATCAGATTGTCAAACACTACAGGGACGCGAAAGTCGCCCGCTTCGTTCAAATAATTGTGCCCATCCTGAAAAACCATCAGCGCGGCAGGCTCGTCGGCCTTGTATTGGGCGGGGACGTAGACGGCATAGCGGCGAATCGTGCCGGGGTAAATTTTGCTCGTATCCCAGACGTGGTGGGTCACCTTGCCCTGGGGCACACCTTCTTGCCGAAATGAGTCGGGCCCAAGTTCGTAACGCTCTTCCGCAACTGCTTCGTCGGCACGCAGATTTTTGTTACCAGTTGCGACCATCGCAAAAACTGACAGTGTCAGCGCGAGTAGGGAAACGTGGTTCATTGTTGTGGTCCGCAAGGGAACGTTGTTCGTCGACCATCATCGTGCGAACCGCGGTGAGACCATTCGGGCACATACTCCCACAAAAAGGGCCAACGTGGCCAGCAATACCGAGTGAGGTTCGGGCACGGCCGCGGTGTCGGCGGGCGAAAGTGAGCCGGCCGAGAGCCCGAAGTTACCACGCCAGATAGTATAGTCGGCGCCATCGACTTTGCCGTCGCCGTTGCCATCGGCAGCCAGGTTGAGGCCCATCAACCCGAGCGTGTCGCGCCACACGGTGTAGTCGGCCGCGTCGACGCGGTCATCCTGGTTGTAATCGCCATCGATGATGTTGGTGGTGGCCGTCTGGATAGCCAGTTGCACGCTGTCGGCGTTGTAGATCAGGCCGAATTCGAGGCTTGCTGGCAGCGTGGGCAAGTCGAGGCTGTCGAAAGTGCCAGTGATGCCGCCAGCGGAGCGAACCAGGTCGTAGGTCGCCCCGAGCGTGGGGACGAATCCACCCGCCAGCGAGACTCCCAAATTGCCGCTGAGCGTTGCCAAACCGCCGACGCTCAGGGCTGCCGATTCGTTGCTGCCCCCTTCGTCGGCAAGTGCCAATTGCAGGCTCGCAGCCGAAGTGAAGGTCGCATCGGCCAAGAACAACGCATTGCCACGAGGCAATACGTCGATCGTACCGGTGGTGGTGTTCACTGAATCGTGAAAGACGGCCACCGTGTTGCTGGCCACGACGACTTCACCGGCGTTGGTGATTTCGCCATGAATATCGTTGGTTCCGCGCGTCGAGGCGATGACGCCATTGTTGGCCAGTGTCGAACTGAACCGAACAGTGCCGTCTTGCAGCGTGATGCGTCCCGGAGCGTCGAATGCTCCTTGTGCGTTATTGGTCAATGAGCCGAGGAATTGCAAATCGCCGTCGTCGACGGTGATTGATCCTTGGTTGTTGACACTGTTCTCGAATCGCAATAGGTCGCCTTCGGCGAGTTCAATGAATGCATCGGCGTCGACAGCGACGTTGCCTCGCACTCGCCCACTGCCACTAATCAAACCATCGAGGTCGATGTTAGTGCCAATGATGGTTCCGCCATCGAGTTCGACCCGGCCCCTGGTGCCAACGGTGACGGTAATAGTCGCCGAACTGCCGCGATTGTCGGAGTCGACGATGCCGCCGTTGGCGATGCGAAGTGTGCCAATGCCAGCGGAGCCGACGAAGAGGTTGCTGGCGTTATAGAGCAGCGACCCCGGGCCATCGACGACGACAGAGCCGACAGCCGATGCCGCACTGCCGATGGGTGATGTTGTGGGCGGGGCTGTCGCCACGGGTAAAAACACGAGCACCGTCGAGAATGTCGAGCGACCCCGTGCCGGCGCTACCGACAACGAGGTTTTGACCGACCGAAACCTGCGTGAAGGGATCAGACACCGTGACGTAACCAACACCAGTCGCCAAGTGACCAATCGACAGGATGCTGCTGAAGTTGCTCAGCTCGAATCGAGCCGAACCACTGATATTGAGAAAGCCGGTTCCCGCGCGTCCGACCTGGACCGTGGGATTGCTGGTTGAACCGGCACCCGTGGCCGTCATCGATGTCGCTAGGTCGAGGGGCAGATTACCGACCAGATCGAGTTGGCCCAGATAAAATGGCTCGTCACCAACCACAATTGTCGAGTGATTCGATACCGATTCATCATCGACCAACGTATAGCCGCGAAACTCCGTCGCCGACGCACCTGCGTCGCCGACCACGAGATTGCTTCCGGTCGTAACCGACCCGATGTTGAGGATCGTCGCTTGAGACGATGTGGCGAGCAAACAGGGCAGCATGCTACCGATACCGAGCAACCAACTAAAACGCTTCATAACGAGAATTCCCTATTACTTTTTGATCTACCTTATATGCTGGCGAGGTGGCTTGTCGACCACTAGCCCCTATCATGGTCAAAATCGTCAAATGATGCGATAGCTGCTTGCAAACTTCCGACAATCGCGGCATACTGTACGCACGAACACCTTTTGCGTAGGAGGTTGCGATGCTCGCTCGCATTCACACTTACAGTTTACTTGGCATCGAGGCATTGCCGGTCGTTGCGGAGGTCGATGTCTCTCCCGGCGCAGTCCCCAAGACGATTCTCGTCGGCCTACCCGAAGCGGCTGTTCGCGAGAGTACCCATCGCATGGAACGGGCGATGGTCAACAGTGGCTACATGCGTCCACAAGACCGCATCGTCATCAATCTCGCCCCCGCCGAGTTACCGAAACAGGCCGCTAGTTTTGATCTTCCGATCGCGCTCGGCGTACTCGCAGGTAGTGGGCAACTGGCGGGCGACAAGTTCGACGAATATGCCGTGGTAGGAGAGCTCGCGCTCGATGGTTCGATGCGTCCAGTGAAAGGGGCGTTATCGATGGCGATCGCGGCGGCGGCTCATCCAACGATTCGCGGCCTTGTCGTGCCGAGTCAAAACGGAGCCGAGGCGGCGGTTGTCGAGGGAATTGAAGTCATTGCAGTCGATAGCCTTACCCAGGCGGTCGGATTTTTTGGCGGCCAGCTTGAACTCGCGCCCGAGCCGAGCGGCATCGAACGACTGTTTGCCGAAAACAGCGGTTACGACATCGACTTCGCCGATGTACGAGGCCAAGAAATGGCGAAGCGCGCCATCACGCTGGCGGCCGCCGGCAGCCACAATTTGCTGATGCTCGGCCCGCCCGGCAGCGGCAAGACAATGCTGGCCAAGCGAGTGCCGACGGTGCTGCCCGAGTTGACCGCCGAAGAGAGCGTCGAAACGACGCGCATCTACAGTGCTGTCGGTCGACTGCGAGCGGGCGAACCGCTGCTCGTGAAACGGCCTTTTCGCTCGCCTCATCACACGATCAGCAACGCCGGACTCGTCGGCGGCGGCAGCACTCCCGCGCCGGGCGAAATCAGCCTTGCCCATAACGGCGTATTGTTTCTCGATGAATTGCCCGAATTCAATCGCCAAACGCTCGAAGTGCTACGTCAACCGTTGGAAGACGGGCAAGTCACGATCAGTCGAGCCCTCTCGAGCACGACGTTCCCCGCGCAATTCATGCTCGTGGCGTCGCTCAATCCTTGTCCCTGTGGCTACCGCACCGACCCCCGTCGCGATTGTAATTGCAGTGTGCCACAAATCGAACGCTATATGTCCAAGATTAGTGGCCCATTGCTCGACCGCATCGATCTGCACATTGAAGTGCCTGCCGTACCCTTCAAGGAACTGAGTTCGAAGCGCGATGGCACGAGCAGCGAAGTGATGCGCGAGCAAGTGTGGCGTGCGCGCGAAGTGCAGTTGGCTCGCTTTGCCGATTCCAAAACCCGTACAAACGCCCAGATGAGCACACGCGAAGTACGCGCCCATTGCGCGCTCGACGATGTCTGTAGCAACCTCATGCGGGCAAGCATCAACGACCTCGGCCTGTCGGCTCGCGCACACGACAAGGTGCTGCGCGTCGCGCGCACGATTGCTGATCTCGACGGCGCCGACACGATTCGCCCCGAGCATTTGAGCGAGGCCGTGAACTATCGCATGCTCGATCGGAAGCTGTGGCAGTAGGCAGAGGGCAGAGGGCTAAACTTAAAAAAGAGTGGCACTCCACGTTGGATTGCCACTCTTCGGGTTGCGATTGTTCTGCCGCGCTACTTGCCGGCGACCCATTGCAGTTTCTGTTTCGGCTGCTGAGTGGGCTGCGTTGTCGGATGGCTCTGCGACACCGTCTGAGAGTCAACTGGTTGGCGATAAACGGCTTGCCAAACCTTTGCACCACTCGCGCTCGTCGGAGCGTTGAGCGTTACACGATCACGAGGATTCCAAAGCTGTGGCGCTTGGAAGTTTCCTGCACTCGCTTCGTCGGCATCAGCGGCGGGCGTCGGCTCAGATGGCTCGGTAGTCGTTTCCTTGCGGAATGTCATGGGGGCCGGTTGGCTCGGGCCCGATGGCGAAGAGTTTTGCATTGTCGTGGCAGGTTGGCTGTAGTCGCTGTACTGGTTGTAGTTGGAGGGTGCTACATAGCTGGTGTTGCAGGTCGAACAACCGGTGCTTGCCGATGGAGCGAAGTTCGTCGTTGTGCCCGACGAAAATCCCGACGAAAATGTAGAACCGGACGAAAACGTCGTCCCCCCCCCACAACTGTCGCATGCCGGTGGACTGAAACACGTCGTGCATCCCCCCACCGGAGCGAGTGTCACCGGACGGAACGTGGTTTGAGTCTGGCAACCGCAGGGCGAGCAATTGCAGCTTGAGCAAGCGCTGAGCATTACGGGACGAGCCACGGTTTGGGTGAAACCGGTCGGAGCAAAACCAGTTGTCGCAAAACCACTTGGCGCGACAGCCATCGGTGCGAAGTTGACGGTAGTCGGGACTGGTGCTGTACCGAAAATATTGCGCGACACGCGACCGAGGAACCGACCCGGATACCAGCCTTGGTCGACGGTCGTGGTTTGGACGACAACCGGTGATAAAGCGACCTGAGGGGTCACGCAGGTGCCACACTGGGCCCACGCATCGGTGGCCGAGAAACCGGCAATCGACATTAACAGGGTGCAAAACAATTTAGAGAAGAGCTTCATGGAAAGGGATCTCGCGTTACGAAACAAACCGGCTTTTGCCGTCACTCTTATTTACTCCGCAAATGACTGGTGTAGCAAGCAGTTTCTTGAGACATTCAGTCAGAAGGAAGCAAATTACGGTTAGGCAAGCAGGTCGGATTAGTCAATCGGACCGTTCCCTGTCCCCGACACGGCCATTGCCTTGGCCGTCACAGCGGTGCTTAGCAAGTATAGTTTGTAGAGCACCGCCGGGTGAATCGATTTTACCCATTGCCACCCCTGCCATGCTCGAATCAAGGCTGTTTTCAGGCACAAGGCAAAAGCTTTGACCGTTGCGCTAGCACCCGACACGTTTCGCGGAGCTTCGAGCTGCCGACCATCACTGATACGCTTCCTGTGCGGCAATCGTTCGGAAATTGTGGCCCCGGTTCTGCTCATAGCGGTCGTAAAGGTCGAACAACATTTCACGGATGTTGCCGTTATGTCGATCGTAAGACAACATGCAGTACAACGACTCTTCGTTGGTCAAGGATCGACGCAAGAGCTGCTGGGCAATTCGGATTGCCAAGTCGTACGATGGTGTTGTCCGCGCCAGCACCGCCAGCGAGCGAGGAAAACCGCAAACGAAGCGATGCGTGGTCACAATCAAGTGACTCGAACGCCATAGCAGCAGTCGCGCCCGAGTTAGCACAGGGAGTTGCTCGAATCCGTCGACCACCAGCACTACATCGAGTGGTGTGTTCATAGCGATTGCCTTGGCTTGCTCTGCCCCGCGGCGACCGGTGTTCAAACGCACAATCGACCAAGGCAGTTGCAGTTGTTCGGCACGCCGTGTCAATGCAGCGACCAACGTTGATTTGCCGGTGCCGTGCGGTCCCACAATCTGACCTCGATACGAGAATTCGGTGATTCGAGCCCAGACCTCGTCAAGCGATGTATTCGTTGACGGCAGAAAGTCGAGGGCACCTGGTTTGGTGAACCGACTAGCGAAGGGATTGCACGCGAGCGTCATCATATCGAGAGCTCCGGGCTATCGTCGATCAACGGCGATTCTTGCACCAACTGGGCGCGGGCGACATGGCCCAACCAAAACGGTTTGTCGAACACCCGCTGGCGACCCCGCGTCATGATGACCCGCAGCCGCACACACCAGTGTATCTTCACTGCAACACCATCGTAGCTGAGTGGACCGGCCGGCAGCCGTGTGCGAAAATCTCGGCGACGGCCGAGACTGACTGCATCGCTCCCTTCGCTGTTGTAGGTGAATAGTTTGTGCACACCGAAGTCTTCGTCCCCCTTGCCACTGGTGTACCAGACAATTGATAGCTCGGCTCGCTTCACCCCCAATTCATCGGCGCGTGGAATTGCAAAGCTGCCGACCAACAGATCGCCCGCTTCAAACTGCCGATCGCCATCGACCACGGTCAGCAGAACATCGTCGTGTGTCATGATCGTGCCTCCAACGATACATCGCTCGCGTCGACGACGCCGGGCGCTTCAGGCGGTTGGACATCGATCGGAAATCGCCTCTCGAAACTGGTTCCCCGCCGCGCCGTTGCCCGCACGACTAACCACCATCGCACTTGGTTGTGCGTCGCCACAAAGGTATGCATCACTCGGCTATCGAGCTGCAATTCAAACTCAGCGATGAATGGCTGGCCTGGCTCAATGGCGAGACGACGCCAGCGATTGATCGGCTGGCGGTGAACACACTCGATCCATTGCCTTGAATCAGTGCCTTGCAGGAACATCGCCTGCTCTTCGCAGATGAGTTCGACGGCGAGGCTGGCCAGCTTGCCGCGCCCCGTTTGGGCGAGATAAACGGTAATCGTTTGTCCCGGAACAATGGGATGGTGCGAAACTTCGATTTGGGTCATCCCAATTCGTCGCGTCGACCATAGCTCTTGAATCAGCCGAAACGCGAGCCAAACGCCGATGCTGCCAAGCAACAGAACGAGCCAGCTTACCAGCCACCTCGGGTTGCCGCGCATCCAACTGAGCGTCGCCACATAGCCAAAGTAGACCAGCAGTGTGTTCCAAAGCGTGTTAACGAAAATCATGCCGACGAGTCGCCAGTTGGGCGAGCTATCGATCGGCAATCGATAGGCAAGGTGCGTGCCGGGCTGCTCGTAGCTGCCAGAGAGTTCGATACCCGTTTTGCCCGATGCCGACGATAGCGGGTCGAGCGATTGCACGCGTCGCGATACGACTCGTCGCCGCTCGGCGGTCGTTGTGACTTGCAACAACGTCGCAGTCACTCCCCACAGCCCCACTGCGAGCAACGATGCCGGCAACAGTGCAACCGGCCATGGCCACCAGCGAAAGCGGCGACCAAGCACCACGAGATCGCTATCGTCTGGGTTATACCAGCAGGGGTGCGTCGAACCAATTTCGTAAGCCTTCAGCACCCCCTGGGCATCGTCGCGATGCGGCGAGTACATCGCGAATCCCTCGGCGGTCCAGACCGGCGGCAAGGGAACGCCGTCGGCGATGGGCTCGACCAAGAGTTCGGCTGTGTACTCGGTGCCACCGAGCGCATCGCGCGAAGTGATGCGTTTATCGATAATGCGGCAGGTCGACGCTTCGAGTTCATCGAGTTGCGCCGCCCGACGCCATTCGGGCAACAAGACCTGTGACACGTGCAGCACGAGTGCGCCACCGCCAACCACTACCATGCACAGACTTAATAGCAGCTCGCTCCAATACCCCCATTGCGACGACCCGCTAGTCCGGTCGCCACGCTTCTTGACATCCCAGGGTGATGGAACGGGCATGATTATTGATGGTGAAAGTTCAGGCTAACTTAGGAACCAGCGCAAAATAACTTGCTCATTGGAGCTCTCTCCCACTCGCCGGGAGAGGCGAGGAGAGGGGGCGAATAAAAATCAGCGGGAGCTATGTTGCGTGTTTTCCTAACTCATTTGCCGTGTAGCCCACAAGGCTCCGAGTTCTGACCGTTTTGTCCACGAAACAGCCAACACGATTGGAGGGGACAAAACCCCGAATTTTGTCTCTCGCCGAAATCGCAAAAACACCTTGTTTTCCAGTCGATTTCGCACGTCGCCGGCGAATTTCGTACCTGGGTTTTGACTGACCAGTTGGTGACGTTTTGGACAAAACCCATTTTTGCGAGTGGAGAGTGGAGAGTCTAGTGGAAAGGGTTGAGGCGTCGGGTGCCACCCTCTGGCTTGTCCAGCAGTGGGCATCAA
>JBGSWC010000243.1:0-5343 GCA_041752635.1 Pirellulales bacterium
GCAAAGGTCGTAGCGAACTTGTTTATACATGTCGCTGGCGTCTTCGATATCGTCGGTTTCGTCAATGCGTTCTAGCACGGCTTCGATCTCGTCGAGATAGTCACGTTCTTCGTCGACGCTACCGTCGCTTGCCTCGATTGCCGCATAGACTTCCATTCGAACGACATAGCGTATCTCACAATCGAGGTCGATCGTTCGTTTGCAGCAATCGCAAGTGAAGTGAATCATCGCAATAATCCCTGGGGTCAATCGTTTGAGCGACGAGAGTGGCCGCAACTGGGTTGGGGGCTCATCGCTGTCGTTCCGTCCTACGCTCTCATTTTAGTAACAACGGCGCGCCGGTCGCAAGCGATAAGTAAGGTGGCGGAATGCGAAATTTCGTTAGCGTGCAAATCACCAGTTGCAAACGCAATGACGATGGTGTAGGCATCGAAAAGGCGCTGGCTTGAAAATATTCTCGCGATCGCGACGACGATGTGTGTCCGTCTCGACGCTCTCGCGGTGAGCGTCACGCGTGCAACCTCCGCTGTCTTGTTCGCTATCCTGATTGCTCAGAGCACCGCAAATGCAAAGATTCGATGAAGACCCGAATTTCGGGGCAAGCTTCTCTGGTTTGGCGATTGCCGGGGAACTAGAATGAAGGCAAGCGACGGGCGTTGTGAACCTGCCGAGCGTCGGCTGCGTCTGACATACAATCTGCCATGAAATGCGAATTGTGATGACCCAGTATCACGAGATCGATGCCGATCACCACTCAAGCGGCCGCCGCGCCGCAATGACAATCGCCCGTTACGGTCGCCCGTTACGATCGATCTGTGGCTGCCAGACCCTTGTCGGTGCCAGTTCGTCGACTCTCGCGCTGCGTGTGTGCGGTGGCAGCCAGTCATTCAATTCACCATCCCTGCTTCATCTCCACGGAGACAACTCCCCATGTCGACCGCTTCGGCTAGTGCATTGAATTCGAGCGTCTTAGTGCTGAATCGCCAATATATGGCGGTCCATGTGGTCGACGTGCGTCGCGCGTTTGTGCTATTGCTTCGCCAACTGGCCGAGGTCATCCACCTCGAAGACGGACAGTTCGCGAATTACGACTTCGACTCGTGGCGTGAAGTCAGCGAATTGAAGTCAGAATTCAAAGAGCCCCACGAAGATTGGATTCGCAGCGTCAGCTTCGAGATTCAAGTCCCACGCGTGTTGCGATTGCTTAACTACGACTCGGTGCCAAAGCAGCGAGTACGTCTCAACCGACGTAACCTATTCGCTCGCGACGGCAATCGTTGCCAGTACTGCGGCAAGCGCTTCGCTAGCAGCGAGTTGAGCATCGACCACGTCAATCCCACTTGCCTCGGCGGTGGCACGACTTGGGACAACGTCGTGTGTGCCTGTGTGCGCTGCAATGTACGCAAAGGTGGTCGCACTCCACAGCAGGCGGGCATGAAGTTGTGCCGTAAGCCAGTGCGGCCTCGTCGAAGCCCGCTGCTGGCGATCAAACTTGGCAACCCAAAGTATGCGAGTTGGAAGACTTTCCTCGACGCGGCTTACTGGTCGGTCGACCTGCGATAACTCAACGGCTGGCAAACACGAAAAAATAGTCCCGGCCAATTCGGCAGGGGCTATTTTTCGACTTCGACGTTATCTGCTTTCGTTGCCGCACGCGGCTCATCGCCGGCCCAGTGCTCGCCGGCCCAATACTCGCGGACCCAGTAACCAAGTCGAACCGGCCTCGTTTAACTGAGCACTGCTTAACTGTCAGCGAGGGGTTCTTTCTTCTCGGTGATGACTTCGCACTGTGGTGCCATTTCGGCATTGAGCTGCGTATATTCTTTCCATTCGTCGGGCACGTTGTCTTCGTGGAAGATCGCCTCGACAGGGCACTCAGGAACGCAAGCTTCGCAGTCGATGCATTCATCGGGGTGAATATAGAGTATCTTCTCGGCCTCGTAGAAACACTCTACTGGGCAAACCACCACGCAGTCGGTGTATTTACAGCCAAAACAAGGTTCGCAAACGACGTGCGTCATGGCTCAAAGTTCTCCTAGGATTGGCAATCTGCGAAAGTTAATTGGATAGGGCGTCCGGCGGTCTCGAACCCCCTAGCTCTGGGGTGATTCTGACTTTCGGCAATCGGCTAACTCGTTGGCAGCGGACAACTTACGCTGGCTGCCACCGCTTGCACGCATCGTAGGAATCTATTCCCCCCAATGTCAAGCACTCGCCACAAAGTCGTTCGGGTGCAGCTTGCCCTTCGACATTGTATTGCCCCGGGTCGTTCTGCTATCTACACTTAAGGATGAGGGCGGTCAGCGACGCGACGCAAGTTGCGGCCATGTTGACCGTTCGCTTGGGCCACGTATTTGGGGGCAGCATACGAGGCGTCCATCACGACGCAATTCACTATTAACCATAAGGTTACTCGTGGCACTCTCTGAAATAGATCGCAATCTTCTCACACGCTGCCTGGCTAATAAACAGGGAGCTTGGCGCGATTTTGTTGATCGATACATGGGTCTTGTTGTGCATGTCGTCAATAACTCGGCAAGCGTGCGGAGCATGCGACTTAGCGCATCGGATCGCGAAGACCTCGTCGCCGAAGTGTTCTTTGCTTTTATCGACAACGATTACGCAGTTCTTCGCCATTTTCGCGGGCAGAGCTCGTTGGCAACTTATTTGACCGTTGTCGCTCGCCGGGTGGTCGTACGCGCATTACTCGCCGGTAAAAACGCGCCGACGCTCAGCGAAATCGCTCATGCGAACCACGATTCTACTAACGCCGAACAGCGTATTGCCGATCGCGAAGAAGTCGAGCGATTGTTAGGCAAGCTCGATTCGGCGGAAGCCAAT
Organism: Pirellulales bacterium; assembly: GCA_041752635.1. Lineage (GTDB taxonomy): Bacteria > Planctomycetota > Planctomycetia > Pirellulales > Lacipirellulaceae > JBGSWC01. Next base: position 2,842 of record JBGSWC010000243.1, read on the forward strand.
GTGGTGAGAATGTACCACCTTGAAGGCAAATCTTATGACGAAATCAGTCGCCAGACGGGTATGTCGGCTGGCTCGGTCGGGCCCATTCTCAGCCGCGCCCGCAGCAAGATGCGACTCAAAGCCGACCCGACCGTCGGCTAGTCTTTTCCCTCTGTTGCGAAAATCTTGTGGCTTCCGCTACCTCAATAGGGTGGCAGCGAAATGCCGGTCGATGGGATTCGCGACACCGGCGGTGCTAGCTGTGGGGCTCGACTGTCTAGTTCGGCATCGTAGTTTTGGGGATGGATCGTTCCGCTCGATTGCGGCTCCCGAGGCAGTGCCTGTGCGACGAATGGCACCTCGGGCGCTTGTTCGTTGGGCGATGCTTGCCCCACGCTCGGACCCATTCTTGCAGCCGGCATCGCGCCCAGATCGAATGCCGGTGCGCCTTCGATTTGAGGTCTTGTCCAAAGCTGCAGCGGATCGCCCGGCGGAACGTTGATTGACGGGTTGCCCATGTCGATCGTAAACGCCAGCCCTTGTGTTGGCACATTCACCGAAACTTTTCGCGGCAACGAAACCTGGGAGACCGGGTCGTAAACGAACTGACTCGCTTCACTGCTCGCCAGCAATTGTCCCGTCGAGTCATAGAGGAATTGTTGCAGCACCCAAGCCCGCTCGGCGTCGACCACTGTCACGCGGCTTCTCATGCCGGTCGGGTGATAGATATTGCTACGCAGTTCGAGTTTGCCGTCGCCGATCGGAGTGGGGCCTTCCCACGGCAGGTTGGCATCGAGCGTGACGAGGCCCACCGCGTCGGCGACCCAACTCGGCTCGATGGGAAGCATATCGCGTGCCGGCGAATTGGCAAATTGGTCGTGTCGGCAATGAAAAATGGCCGGAGGTTCATTGCGGCGAATCCAGAACCAAAACTCTTCGTGGTTGCTACCCAGGTCAATTTCGGGACCGCTTATCGCCGTGCTCGCACGCAACCGAAAACGGCCCGGTTGCTCGGCGGCAATCGAGGCCGAGAGCAACGGCAATCCAAGCATGCCTGGCGCTGTGATCTTGGCGTCATAGGTCACGTAGCTCCGCACACGGGCGGTATTCACATTCACCGCCGCGATCACATCGCCGAGCGCCGGCGTCGGCTGAAGTACGGTGGGAGCGACCGGTCCGGGAGTCGAGAACATATTCATCGGCCGACGTAGCGCCGCGCAGCCACACGCCGACAGCATCACCAACGCGGCGAGTAGGCATGCGACTTGTTGTTTCGGCTGTTTCGTCATTCGCGATTAGTTCGTCATCTCCGCACAAGCGGGAACCGAGAGGTAGAAAGCGTCACGTCAGAATACCTCCCCAACACCCACTCACCCACTCACTTACTCACTTACTCACTTACTCACTTACTCACCCACTCAAGCCGACTTGCCGTACAACAATTCGATGAGTTCCGATTGAATTTGCTGCTGCCGTTCGGCCGACGGTTTGGCCACGGCAATGTCGTAGCTTGTGCCTGTGCTTGGGCAAAACAGTCGCAACGGCTCGTTGTCGGCTTTCGGCGACTCGCCGACTGTGTCATCAAATCGCAACACTTTGCGACGCACCAACCACAGCGCCAGCACATAGGTACGATCGCGCTCGGCACGGTCTTGCTTCCAGCGGTCGAGAAGATTGAGCATGACCTCGCGTGGTGTTTCGGCTGGTTGTTCTCTTCCGGTCGGCACATGGCTCCGCCACCAACCAACGCATCCTTCGACCGAGTCGGTCCAAGCACCTCGCGCGAAGTCGCGCCGTTGTAGCCGATCGCCCACTTCGACCAATGCCGACACGAACACATCGCCCGGTTGTAGTTCGCGACCGGTCGCGGCGCAAACGCGACTAGGGGATGTGATCGAAAAATCGTGCATTGTGTCCGTCCAGAAAATAGGAGCGGCAGGAGGCTAGCCGAACGTCGTTGGCGGCTCAAGGTCAACCACTGCTAGCGGTTTAGTCAAGACTAACTCGCGCGGAAGATTCGTGCCGAAGTACCGCCCGGGCCGATTGCCAGTCGCACCTGGGCCAAACAACGAGGACAGCGTCCCTCGTAGCCGGTGCCAGCACTATTGATGTAGACCCGCTGGTAGACGCCACAGCACTCGAAATTGACGCCCACGAATGGCCGCGGCTGCCGTACCGGTTCCGCTCCGTCGTCGGGACTACTCGTCAGATCGAGTTGGTTGTCAGCCATAATCGAAAATTTAGTTATTTATTTGGCTTCGGTTTTGACCGTTTTGTCCACGAAACAGCCAACACGATTGGAGGGGACAAAACCCCGACTTTTGTCTCTTGCTGAAATTGAAAAAACACCTTGTTTTCCAGTCGATTTCGCACGTCGCCAGTGAATTTCGTACCTGGGTTTTGACTGACCAGTTGGTGACGTTTTGGACAAAACCCATTTTTGCGAGTGGAGAGTGGAGAGTCTAGTGGAAAGGGTTGAGGCGTCGGGTGCCACCCTCTGGCTTGTCCAGCAGTGGGCATCAA
>JBGSWC010000244.1:0-8773 GCA_041752635.1 Pirellulales bacterium
GCTTTAATGCCCCAATGGCCCGATCCATAAGCCCACGTCACTAGCACAGTGACGACCAGAATTGTGATGGTGATCAACAGCTTCGCTTGAAATTCATCGAGTGTGCCACTGCCGCCGAGCGTGTCGGGAAAGAGGTTCTGCTGCAGCACGCCCGTTGCGAGCGCGAACTGGGGCATGCACCACACAACGTTGGCCGCGAGCGTCGCCAGCGCCCACGCCCAACCGAGAATCGGGCTCACATGGCGATTGATGGCTCCGAAGGGCTTTTCGCCGGTCGAGAGCGCAACGTAGCCAATCGCGCTGAGCATGATGATGCCGAGCACCATCGCCAGGGGTTGTACCCACAACAGCGAATAGCCACCGATGACGCCGATGTAGAGACTGCCGGCAAGCGAGCCGCCACCGAGCGTGATGGCGCTTTGCAGCCAACCGGGACCGCTGAGTTGGAAGTAGGTCTTGAGGCGCTGCCAGCCGCCGGCGGCTTCGGCGTCGGCGAGCATTTTTAGCTCGTCGGCGTCTGTTTTGTCGATTGCTGTACTCGCTTTTATGTCTTCAGCCATGCCCCGCCCCCAGTAAGGTCCGCCGAACGGACCGTCATGTCATTCCCGCGCAGGCGGGAATCTAGAGAGAAACCGCTGCGTCTGGATTCCCGCCTGCGCGGGAATGACGTTCAGTTGTACGATGCTCTTTTAGTGAAAACCCTTGGTCGCCAGCCAGCGTTCGGCATCGAGCGCAGCCATGCAGCCGGTGCCGGCGGCGGTGATCGCTTGCCGATAATAATCATCAGCAACATCGCCAGCCGCGAAGACTCCTTCGACGCTAGTATACGTGCGAAACGGAGTCGTCCAAACCAAATACTTCTTATTGTTCATCTCGAGCTTTCCTTCGAGAAAGCGTGTATTGGGCGTGTGACCAATGGCGACAAACATGCCGGCTGCTTCGAGCTCATGACTTTCGTCGTTCTCGGTCGACTTGATCCGCACTCCGCTCACGCCGTTGTCGTCGTCGCCGAGCACTTCGTCGACGACGCTGTTCCATTTGACTTCGATTTTGTCGTTGTTGAGTACACGCTCGGCCATGATCTTCGAAGCCCGGAGTTCATCGCGGCGGTGGATCATGTAGACGGTGCTGCCAAACTTCGACAGATAGTCGGCCTCTTCACAAGCCGAGTCGCCCCCACCGACCACCACCAAAGGCTTGTTGCGGAAGCGGGGCAAGGCCCCGTCGCAAACAGCACAGGCGCTGACGCCGCGATTTTTGTAGGCTTCTTCGGAGTCGAGCCCCAGGTAATTCGCCCTCGCGCCAGTGGCAATAATGACCGACATCGCTTCGATGGGGTCGGCGCTCTGGCCGGCGGTGAGCTTAAACGGGTGACCGCTGAAATCGACACCCGTGATGTCGTCGGTGATGACGCGGGTGCCGAAGTTGGTCGCCTGTTGTCGCATCAGGTGCATCAGTTCAGGACCGCTCGCCCCTTCTTTGTGGTGCATGTCGGCAAGGTAGTGGTGTTGTTCGTCGAGCGCACTTTTCATGTAACCGCTGGGATCCCCCTTGGGAAAACCGGGGTAGTTTTCGACTTCGGTGGTGAGCGCAAGCTGACCGAGTGGGAGCGTGCCGTCGAGCCGATTGTCTTCGGTCACAGCCCCTTCGTAGACGAGCGGTTCGAGTTGGGCACGAGACGTGTAAATGGCGGCCGACCAAGCGGCCGGGCCGCTTCCGATAATGACAACTTTCTCTGCCACGTGTGCTTCCTTTTCAAACGGTCAACGCAAAGCTTGCGTGAGTCTAGGGTGATTTCGTTCGCGAATTATAGGGTCGCGAGCGACGAACGTAAACTCGCTAGCGATGCTGGCCCGTTTTTTCGACGCAAAGACGCTAAGTTGCAAAGCAGCGCAAAGTGCCAGATTGGAGACCTCAACAACGACCCGTGCTCCGTTCTCGTTCGAAATGCGATTGAGCAGTTACCATACGCTTCGTTTCTTCGCATGCTTCAAAAACAACTCGGCTTGTCGCTAGTGTTGTCGCTGTCGTCACTGGTATGATTAAACAATGACTTGACGCGGCGTTTCTGGAGCTTTCTGACCATGTTGACTGTTGCGATTGCCCTTGGCAGTCTCGTCGTGTTTCTGATCGCTTACAACACCTATGGGCGATGGATTGCGCGGCGGGTGTTTGTGCTTGATCGCGATGCGAATGTGCCGAGTGTCGCGCTGCGCGACGATGTCGACTTTGCCCCCACGCGACGGTCGGTCGTGTTTGGTCACCATTTTACGAGCATCGCCGGGACCGGGCCGATTGTTGGCCCGGCAATAGCCGTGTTTTGGGGTTGGCTGCCGGCGCTGTTGTGGGTGGTGTTGGGAGCAATCTTTGTCGGGGCGGTTCACGATCTGGGCGCGTTGGTGGTGAGCATTCGCAATCGAGGCCAGACGATTGGCGAGGTGGCCGGTCGTGTGATCTCGCCTCGGGCGCGATTGCTGTTCTTGCTCGTGTTGTTTTTCGCGCTGACGATCGTGATCGCGATATTCGGGCTGGTGATCGCGAAGATCTTCAGTTTCTATCCCGAGTCGGTGTTGAGCGTAGTGGTAGCGATGCCGATTGCGATGGTCGTCGGTTGGCTGACCTATCGGAAGGGGGTCGGGCTATTTTGGCCTTCGCTCGTATCGCTCGCGCTGTTGTATTTGGCTGTCTACCTGGGAGTCTATGGCATCGGTGGCCAGCCTTGGCACATTGTGATGCCAAGCGTCGAGGCGTGGGGTGTCTACAATTCGCCGACGGTGATGTGGACGATCGCGCTGCTCGGATATTGCTTTGCTGCGTCGGTGCTGCCAGTGTGGCTGTTGCTGCAGCCGCGCGACTACATCAATAGCCATCAGTTGTTCGTCGCGCTGGGACTGTTGGTGGTCGGACTTTGTGTCGCCGGTCTCTCGGGAAGAGCCGATCTGCTGGCGTCGACCGAAGCGATTTCGACGAACGTGCCCGATGATGCGCCGCCCATGTTTCCGTTTCTGTTCATTACCATTGCCTGTGGTGCGTGCAGCGGGTTTCATTGTCTCGTCAGCAGCGGAACTACCAGCAAGCAAATTTCGACCGAGGCCGATGCCCAATTCGTTGGCTACGGCAGCATGTTGCTCGAAGGAATGCTTGCTGTCCTGGTGATCTTGGCTTGTTGCAGCGGGCTCGGTATGGGGGTCGATTTGCCGTCGGGCGAGCACCTGGTCGGCCGAGCGGCGTGGGAGTCAAAGTACACGGCGGCTGGCGGTTGGACCAACTTTCAATTGCCAAGCATGATCGGCGCATTCGTTGAGGGGGGAGCGAATTTCATCAGCGTGCTGGGCATTCCCATCGAGTTATGTATCGCCATCGTCGCCGTGCTGGTCGCCTGCTTCGCAGCGACCACGCTCGACACGTCGACGCGACTGCAACGCTATGTCATTCAAGAGTTGGGGAGCACCCTCAGCATTAAACCACTCACGAACAAATATCTGGCGACGCTAGTCGCCGTCGTCGCGGGGGGAGCCATCGCGATGCTGCCTGGCCCTGGCGAAGGATCGCCCCCTGGAACCGGTGGGCTGTTGTTGTGGCCTCTGTTTGGCGCAATCAACCAATTGCTCGCCGGGCTCGCGCTCATGGTACTCGTGTTCTACCTCGCACGCAGAGGATTGCCGTTCTGGTTTGCTGCCGCGCCGATGCTGTTGATGCTTATCGTGCCAGGCTGGGCGATGGTTTACAGCATTGTGTTTAAGTTTGGCAACAACCCGCTGCTGCTCATACTCGGTGCGATCGTCGTCGTGCTGCAAGCTTGGATGGTGATCGAAGCAGCCATCTTGTGGCCGAAAATTCGCGGTGTCATGGAAGAGACGCTGCCGCCGCTTCCGGCACGCGATCAACGAGTCCCGGCAAGTTAGCGGTGTCGTGTTTCGGGCGGAGCACAACTCGCGGAAAGTCGTGGCGACTTTCGCTATCGGCTATGGTTGTTATTGCGCTTCGGTCGCGCTCTCTTTTGTGGCCTGCTGTGGAATTTCTTGCGTTACCTGAATCGCCTTGCGACCCTTATATGTTCCGCACGTCGCCCGGAATTTTTCGCGACCTTGCACGGAGACGACAAGGGGTTGATTGACGTCTTTTTCGGTCGCAATGATGTCGCCGACGCGTAGCCCGATCAAATCGGAAGTCGCGATATTTGTCGCTGCCAGCTCGGCGACAACCTCGACAATCGATCCGCTAATGCTTTGACTAATCGCCGCAATCGACTCATCGGTCGGGGCTCGCTTGCTGTAAGTGGCCCAATTGTTGGCTGAAAGTTTGCTGCCGATTCGCTCGATGGAGTTGAAGGGAACGCAAAGATTCATCATGCCGCGGGCTTCGCCAAGCGTGAGCTCGAAGCTAATGAGCACAACGACTTCGTTTGGTGGAACGATTTGGACGAGCTGCGGATTGCTCTCGACGCGATCGACCGACAGCTTCAAGTCGATCACATTCGCCCAAGCGTGCTTCATTTCGATGAGGAATAAGTCGGTGATGCGTCCCACCAGCCGGAGCTCGATTTCGGTCAACGGCCGTCGCGCGGGGGGGCTGGCGTCATTGCCACCTCCCAAGAGTCGATCGATTATCGGAAATAGCAGCGAAGGATTGATGTCGAGAATCACCTGTCCTTCGAGCGGCTCGGCATTGATGAGATTAAAGCAAGTGGGATTCTCGAGACTAAACACAAACTCGCTGTAAGTGAGCTGATCAACGCTGGTGAGCTTCACCTCGACGATCGCACGCAATAGGGCCGAGAGGGCTGCCCCGAAGTTGCGACCAAAGCCCTCGTGCATTGTTTGCAGCGCCCGCATCTGGTCTTTGCCAACACGCTCGGGCCGCTTGAAATCGTAGGGAGTTACTTTTTCGAGGGGACGCGCGAGTTCACGGAGTTCGCCCGTCGTGCTTCGGGGAGCTGGCGGCCGTCGTGGAGGGGCGGCTGTTGTGGTCGGTTCCGCCGTTGTGGCACCGCCGCGCTGCACTTCCATTTCGTTGAGCAGCGACTCGACTTCAGCCTGACTCAGTTTATCACTCATCGCGAGCACTCCTTGCCAAACGAGTTTGCCGGGGGGCTACTCGCGAATTTGTCCGTCGCCATGGACGATGTATTTATAACTCGTTAATTCTTCGAGCCCACACGGCCCGCGCGCGTGAAACTTGTCGGTACTGATGCCAATCTCGGCACCGAGTCCAAACTCGCCGCCGTCGTTGAAGCGAGTGCTGGCGTTGATCATCACGGCCGCGCTATCGACTCCCTCGGCAAACTTGCGAGTCGCCTGCAGATCGTTCGATACGATCGCGTCAGTGTGATGCGACCCATAACGATTGATGTGAGCGATGGCCGCTTCGAGTGAATCGACCACAACACAGCTCACGATCGGGGCCAGATATTCGGCCCCATAATCCTCTTCGCTAGCGGCTTTGGCCGTCTTCACAAGTTTGCAGGTGGCATCATCGCCGCGCAATTCGACGCCGTGTGCTTCGAGCGACGCGGCAATCGGCGGTAGCAGTTTCTCGGCGGTCGCCTGGTGGAACACCAGCGACTCGGCCGCGTTGCAAACGCCGAGCCGTTGGCACTTGCTGTTGACGACAATCCGCTCGGCCATCTCGGCATCGGCCGACGCGTCAATGTAAACGTGGCAGTTGCCATCGAAGTGCTTGATGACCGGCATTGTCGCTTCGGCGGCGACGCGACGAATGAGCCCTTCGCCACCGCGCGGAATCACAACATCAATCAGGTCGCCCAGCTTGAGCAACTCGCCGACCGCGGCGCGATCGGTGGTCGCTACATACTGCACTGCATCGGTGGGCACACCACGAACCTTCGCCTGTTCGGCTAACAGTTCGACGAGCACGGCGCTAGAGTGAGCCGCTTCTTTGCCCCCGCGCAGGATTATGGCATTGCCACTTTTCACGCAAATGGCTGCCGCGTCGGCCGTCACGTTGGGACGCGATTCGTAAATGAACAGCACGACCCCCAGTGGCACGCGAATCTTGTCGATCTGCAACCCGTTCGGTCGCCGACGCGATTCGATCAAACTCCCCACAGGGTCGGGCAGTGCGGCGACTTCTTCCAGCCCTTTCGCGATCAACTCAATTCGCTCGGCAGTCAGTTTCAGTCTGTCGATGGCCGCTTCCGTCAATCCGTAATCGGGAGCGGCAACGATATCTTTGGCGTTGGCTTCGGCAATGCGATCGTTCGCGTCGCGAATTGCCTCGGCCGATGCCATCAGCCAAGCGTTCTTCACACGTGTTGGCAACACGGCTAATTGTGTCGTGGCCAACCGCGCGCGGGTCGCCAAATCGTGGCAATAATCCAAGATGTTGTTCGTGCTAGCAGGCATACGATTGCATACGATTCATGGGGAACTGTTTGGTAGCTCAAGTATCGGTCAACGGGACAGGGGGGTCAACGCGGATCGCGCGCCGAGTCGCCACTCAATCCGCCGGTTGCGGCAAGAGCCAACACGCTCTCACGACTTGCCGCGACATCGTGAACGCGAATGATCTGTACTCCCTGACGGGCAAGCGACGCCGATAGGCCGGCGGTTGCGGCAGTGCGATCGGCTTCAGCGTCAGCGAGCAATTTGGCCAAAAACCCCTTCCGCGAATGCCCCACCAGCAGCGGGCATCCCAGGTCGTGAAACTGCCAGCAGTTTCTTGCCAACGTGAAATTATGTTCGTGCGTCTTGCCAAACCCAATGCCCGGATCGAGACAAATCCGCTCGCGATCGACCCCAGCGGTTAGCAATACCTCGCGTCGGTCGGTCAGGTAACGATGGATGTCATCGACGACATCGTTGTATTGAGGATCGTCCTGCATGGTTTGTGGGGTCCCTTGCATGTGCATAACACACACCCCAACACCACGCTGGGCGACGAGCGGTAGCATCGCCGGGTCGCCCGTGAGTCCGGTCACGTCGTTAACGATTTCAGCTCCCGCGTCGATTGCCGCGCGGGCCACGATGGCTTTGCTGGTGTCGATCGAAATCGGCACGTTTGTTTGCGAAGCAATTCTTTCAATCACCGGCAGCACGCGGGCGATTTCGTCGTCGGCAGCGACCTGCGTGCTGTAGGGCCGAGTGCTTTCGCCGCCGATGTCGAGAATGTCGGCCCCTTCATCGACGAGCCGTAGCGCATGGTCGGCAGCAGCTTGGACCGCATAGAATCGCCCACCATCGCTAAAACTGTCGGGGGTCACATTGACGATCCCCATCCAGCAGGGAAGTCCACTAAACACCAACGTCCGCGACCGCAGCTTCCAACAACCTGCGCGCTCGGGAAGTGCCGAATAATCAAATTCAAGTGGATTCCAAGAATCTCGCATAAGGTCAAGCCTAGCCTCTCCGCACTCATCCCTCCACTCTTCGAACTCCACCTTTCCTCACGACACTCTCACTCACCACGGCTGTTCCATACGGCCGACGATCGCTTGCGCAAGCCGATCGATCGCCTGCTGTTGGCTCGACGTCACGGTTTGCCCCAACACGGGGACCATCACGGCCGACTCGGTAACAATGAGTTCGGGGGGTATTTCAAGCAGTGCGGCAGTCGCCGGCTCGAAAGCGACGCGGCGTCGGTTGATAAACGACACCTCGGCTTGCAACGTGTTCTCGAGTGCTCGGGGCAAGTCGAACTGGTCTTCGACCAACACACGACGCGAGTCGCCCAACAAGTGGACCGAAAGAATCGCGTCGGCATCAGGAGAGCCGACAACTTTGTAGGGCGTCTTGAGTTCGATCTCGCGGACCACCGCTTCGGTCAATCGCTCACCCAAGTCGCGTCGAAAGCTATCGCTCTCAATCATCGGCACAAATACCGTCTGCACATCGGGTGCATACAGCGACTCTGTGCCAACTTGATAGTGAGCACAACCGACCAAGCTCGTCACTGTAATCAACAGCGCAAGACTCGCCAGTCGCTTTTTTGATGAATCGGCAAACACGTCGTCGCGATGCCTCATCGAGTTGTCGAACCCGGTGCTGTGCTGCTCGCCGGTGTGACACTCGTGTTGCCGCGTTCGTCGGCCACGAGAGTTCCGTTTCCAGCAAGTTCTGGCACCCGAGCCACCCGCGCACGCTCGGCATTTTCGGGGAACTGTTCGACAAACCATGACAGTCGCTCCTCCGGCACATCGGGCTGGTCGGCGAGGGCGATCAGCCGCCCCTCGGCTTGCTTCGCTACCCCAGTCTGTGGAAACTGCTGAGCGACTTGGCTGTAAAAATATCGGGCGGCAAGGTTGTGACCGGTATCTTCGTAATACTGGGCCATCCGCAGATCGCGTTCGGCACTCATCCGCACGACGTCGGACTGTGTCTTGGCCAGTCGGTCACTCTCTTCGGCCGATAGCCGACCGCTGAATTGCGTGCGAATCTGCTTGGCGAGTTTCTTCGCTTCTTCAAGTGATTTGCCGTCGTAGTCCGCTCCTTTGTACTTGCGCAGTTTACTCTGCAAACCGAGCAGGTGGGCCTCGAACTGAAACTCGCTCCGTGGGTATTCTTCGCGAACGAGCGTGTAGTGGTAGTCGGCATCTTCGTACTGCTCGCGGCGGAAGTAAATGTTCGCCGTTGCCATAACCGCATCGTCGGCCCGTGGGCCGGTCGGGTCGTTGAGTCGAATTGCCTCGTAGGCCTTGATGGCGTGGCCCGCGGTGTCAAAAAGGGGCCGCGTTTCGTCGAGGAAATTCGGCTGAATCGCCCAGTCTTGACTCTGCTTGTGGTACGCGTCCCAGTACTGACCAATCGCCCACAGC
>JBGSWC010000245.1:0-1620 GCA_041752635.1 Pirellulales bacterium
GTCGCCACGATCGACTCTGCTTCTCGATCGACACGGATCGCGACTACCAATGCTGCTATGAATTGTCGGTCGACGAGCGAGGCTGGACCCACGACAGTTGCTGGGGCGACACGACATGGAATCCGAAGTGGTACGTCGCCCAGGCCGAAAGCGACAAGTCGTGGCAAATCGAACTCGCCATTCCTTGGACAGAACTCACCGCGGCACCCCCCAACCTACGCGGAGCCTGGTCGTTGAACATTCGCCGTACCGGCCCCAAAAATCCCGACGCCAGTTGGCCCGCATCGATTGCCGACAGCCCCGACAGCCAAGGACTGCTGCTATTCGAATAAAACGAGCATGGCAAACCCACTGGCAGGGTCCGCATTCGATGCTATATTTAAAGTTGGCGAAACGTTCGCCAAAACCAGGGCGCGTAGCTCAGTTGGTTAGAGCGCTTGCTTGACATGCAAGAGGTCACAGATTCGAGTTCTGTCGTGCCCATTTGACGTAAACTCCGCCAAGCCTAGGACTTAGGGCTCCGGTCGATGGTCGACCGTGTGGCGTTTCCCCTCCGAGTTATTGAGTAAATACTCAATAACTCTGGTTAATTTGGGAGACTCACACAATGTCCAGACCAAAGAAGCTTATTCCTTCCTATCGCCACCACCGTGCAAGCGGGCAAGCGATGGTGGTTCTCAACGGCCAAGCCCACTATCTCGGGCCGCATGGCACTCAAGCCAGCAAACGCGAGTATGACCGGTTACTCGCCGAATGGTTGGTTCGCGGACGTGAACCTGTCGCTGATGACGGCATGACGCTGAACCAGCTCATGTCCCGCTACCTGAAGTTTGCCGAGCAGCGCTATCGCAAACAGGGTCAGCCTTCAAGTGAATTGACGGCTATCAAGATCGCTTTGCGATTTGTCCGTGATCTGTATGGCGCGACTCGGGCCGCGAATTTTGGACCTATCGCCGCTAAGGCAGTACGGCTAAAGATGATCGAAGCAGGGCTCGCACGGACGACGATCAACCAGCATGTAGGTCGTATTCGTCGCATGCTGCGTTGGGCCGTCAGTGAGCAACTCATTCCGGCGCATGTACATCAGCAGGTCGTCGCCCTCGAGGGGCTCCGCAAGGGTCGTGGTGAGGCTCGGGAGACCGATCCCGTTTTGCCCGTTGACGACGCCCACGTCGACGCAACGCTCCCGCACTTGCCTGCTGTTGTCGGCGATATGGTGAAGCTGCAGCGATTAACGGGAATGCGCCCAACGGAAGTTTGTATCATCCGGCCCTGCGATATCGACCGTCGCGACGAAATCTGGGTCTACACGCCCGAGGAACACAAGACAGAGCACTTTGGAATTTCTCGTAAAGTGTTTCTTGGTCCGCAGGCACAAGACATCTTACTACGGTACATGGCTCGCGAAGAGTCAAGCTTCTGCTTTCAACCTCGCGACAGCGAAGCCAATCGGAGGGCGGACCAACATGCGCGTCGCAAGACACCGCTTATAGCATTCCACTAACCCCGGCTTTGTGCGTATCGCAGGAACGGTGGCCTTTCACCGGCCTGGAGTTTCTGCGGTGCGGAATCACAAAGCCGCGCGCGGTATTCTTTGAGAATGGTAGACAGCGTGGCGTT
>JBGSWC010000246.1:0-19213 GCA_041752635.1 Pirellulales bacterium
AACGCCACGCTGTCTACCATTCTCAAAGAATACCGCGCGCGGCTTTGTGATTCCGCACCGCAGAAACTCCAGGCCGGTGAAAGGCCACCGTTCCTGCGATACGCACAAAGCCGGGGTTAGTGGAATGCTATAAGCGGTGTCCGAACCCGATGGTCGAAGACTCCGACATCGAAATCCGTCCGTTGTTCGAAATCGAGGACTTCGCGGAAGTCGACACCGATGGCAAGGTAGCGGAACACGAAGCGAAACTTCGACAGACGATAGCGACCAGACATGCCGAGATTCAGCCTTACCTGTTCTTTGGTGGCCGCTGCGAAGAGGCGCTCGAGTTCTACAAGTCAGCCCTCGGCGCGACGGTCACGATGCTCATGCGATTCAACGAGTCTCCCGATCCGGTTCCCGATGGGATGTTGCAGCCCGGTTTTGAAAACAAGATCATGCACGCCGCGTTTCAAGTTGGCTCGAAAACGCTGATGTGTTCGGATGGTTGCAGCGACACTTCGACGTTTGATGGATTCCGTCTGGCACTCAGCCTTCCGGACGAGGCCGAGTGCCACTCGGTTTATGACGCACTCGCCAACGGGGGAACGGCCGACATGCCACTCGGCAAGACTTTCTGGTCTCCTTGCTACGGCATGGTGACCGACAAGTTTGGCGTCGGCTGGATGGTGATGGTGGCCGACCAAATCACAGGAGAACAATCATGAAGTACATGATGCTTGTCTACAGTCGCGAGTCCGACTGGTCGCAGGAAGAATGGACGCAGTGCACAAAGGACTCGCTGGTCATCTGCGACGAACTCGCCGCTCAGGGCAAGCTGCTAGCGGCATCGCCGCTGCATCCGGTGGCGACCGCGACGAGTGTCCGCATTCGCGACGGTCGGCGGCAAATCACCGATGGCCCCTTCGCTGAAACCACCGAGCAACTCGGCGGCTACTACATCATCGATGTCGACAACCTCGACGAAGCGATTGGTATTGCCGCGAGCATTCCACCGGCGAAGAAAGGAACGGTTGAAATCCGGCCGGTTTTCGAGCTTGCGACAACTCGATGACTCGGCACTTCGAACAGGAAATAGGTCGCACCCTCACGCAGGGTCGTCGGGCTTATTTGAGACTTTGGGCCTGTGGGTCGCAGAAATTTGGGCCCGAGTCCGCTACAATTTCGCTGTACCCCAAAACGTACCACAGCGCCTTAAGCCGATGCTCGAAAACCTCTTCCGCAGCGCAATACCCCTCTGGGCCTGGGCCATTGTCGCGCTGGTTCCCCCGCTGATTGTTGCGCTCTACTTCCTCAAATTGCGTCGCCACCCGGTGGTGGTGCCCAGCACCTTTTTGTGGCAGAAGTCGATCGAAGACATGCACGTCAACAGCCTGTGGCAAAAGCTACGCAAGAGTCTGCTGCTGCTGTTGCAACTGCTGCTCGTGGCGCTGGCCATCTTCGCGCTGCTGCGGCCCGGATGGCAGGGGACCAATCTCCAGGGAGATCGCTACATCTTCATGGTCGACAACTCGGCTAGTATGGGGGCGACCGACACCACCGCCAGCGACCGGCTCGCGCTTGCGAAAGAACAGGTGCTCGGGCTAATCGATCAAATGGAGGCCAATTCCACAGCGATGCTGCTCAGCTTTGGCGGCGATGCACGCGTCGAGCAAGAATTTACGCAAAACAAACGCAAGCTCCGCGACAAGCTCGCCGGCATTCAACTCAAGCCAAGCAAGACGAACATTCTCGGCGCGCTAGAACTCGCCGACGGGCTGGCGACTCCCGGGCAGTACGTGGAGTCGACGGCCAATGTCGCGCTCGATGCCGACGCCCGACCGACAACCGTTTACATTTTCAGTGACGGACGATTTGCCGCGATCGACGATTTTGCCCTTGGCAATCTTACCGGGGTCTACCTGCCAATTGGGACGGTCGATGCCAACAACCTTGCCATCACCGCCTTCAGCACACGGCGGGCCGAGGGGCTGAGCGAAGGTCGCCAGGCATTTGTGCAGGTAACCAACTTTTGCGACGACGAGCACGAAGCGCTCGTCGAACTCAAACTCAACGGCGCGTTTCTCGACGCCAAACGCGTGACAGTGCCCGCCGGCGATTCGCGCGGCGTGACCTTCGTGCTCGACGCGACCGCCGAAGGAGGGCTCGAGGCCTCGATTGCAGGCGAATCGCTCACGGCCGTCGGTGATCGCTTGGCGGTTGACGACAAAGCCTACGCGGCCCTTAATCGCCGCGAGGGGGGGCGCGTGCTGGTGGTAACGCCCGGCAATCCGGTGCTGCGAGTCGTGCTCGACACCGATCGCGCGACTCGGCTAGCTGATATCGAATTTGCTGAGCCGAGCGTGCTCGCGACCGACGAACACAAGTCGCTCGCCGCCGATGGTGCGTACGATCTCGTCGTTTATGACCAATGTGTTCCCGAAACGATGCCGCGTGGCAACTCGCTGTTCGTCGGCGAAGTACCACCGCTGCTCACTTGGCGTCCGTTGCCACCAACCGAACCGACGACGGGAGATGGAGATACCGTCGAGGCAGCCGATGACGCCCCCGACAATTCGCCTAGGCTCGGCGAACTATCGGTCGTTTCCGCCCCGCAGATCATCGACTGGTCGCGCGAGCATCCGCTGATGGCCAGCGTCGAGCTAGGCAACTTGTCGATCGTGCAAAGCTATGAGCTAGCGCTTCCCCGCGGCGGCAGCAGCCTGATCGACTCGACCGAGGGGGTTATCGCAGCGATTGCCCCGCGCGAAGGTTACGAAGATGCCGTTGTTGGTTTTGCAATTGTGAGGCGCGAAGGGACTTCGCAACTGATTAACACCAACTGGTACAACCGCCACAGTTTTCCCACGTTTTGGCTGAACGCGATCGACTATTTCGTACAACAAAGCGCGAGCGGAGGCACCGACAATTATCTGCCCGGCGAACCGGTCGAGTTTCGCGCGGCGAGCCGCGCCGAGAAGCTCACAGTCCGCGCCCCCGATGGCTCGCAGAGCAGCGTCACTCGCAACGCCCAGCAGAAGTACGCTTATCAAGCCGCCGCCGTTCCGGGCGTTTATGAAGTGCTCGATGGGGGACAAGTCATTCAGCGGTTCGCGGTTAATCTGTTCGACGGACAAGAGAGCGACATCCGCCTGCGAACTCAGCCTAACGACGATCCGAACGACAACGTCGAACAGATCGCCGATATCCGCATCGGCTACAACGAGGTTCAGGCGACCCGCGCCCCGGCCCGTCAAGAAATCTGGCGGCCACTGCTGTTGCTTGCGCTCGGCGTGTTGATGATCGAGTGGTATGTCTACAACCGCCGGGTCTACCTGTGAGCGGGTGATGTGACCTGCAATTGGATCGATTCACCAACGTTACTCATTCGGTGCTTGGTCGTTCGCCCGATACTCTTCGTCCCTGGGCAAAGGGACCGCCACGAAGCGTTTGTCGTAGCCTTCGGTGGCGTCAAAGTAAAATCCATGCACCATCAGTTTGTCGAGTTCTTCATCTGACAAGTTCGCGTCGATGTCTCGCTTGTAGGTCGGGTCGAGTCTCGTCGCCTCGACTGGGATGACGTTCGCTGGGCCAACGCTCCAGATTAGTGGCTGTTCGCTTTCGAACCGTCGGTAGGCGTTAGCATTGTGATACCCACGTGTCCCGATGACGTGGCCAAACGCTGGCAGATCGAACCCTTCGGGTTTGTATTCGGGCCACCCAGTTTCGCTGAACAGATCGGCAACCAGCGGCACGTAGTTGGGGACCAAATCGCGAAGCGACTTGGGATACTCCCCATGCTCGATGTGGTAACCAATCAACGCGAGCCTGAGATGACGCAAGTCGCGAAGTGTCTGCCATGACTGGCGAACCATATAGAAGTTGTAGAGTCGATATCCATCGGGCCACTCGCTGTTGACAAGCAAGCTGGTCTTGGCGTTGTCTAGGGCACGCAACCGCTGCTTAGTACGACTGTGCTGTACGAGCATGTTAAACGCAGCTTGCCCCCGATTGTCCAATTGCAAGAGTCGCAACCAGCTTCTGAACTCCGCTGGTCGTATTCGTGATTGCGTTCCATTTTCATGGAACACGACTCCACCCGACGACAGCTTGTCGAGCACGCCCAGGTAGTCGGTGGCAAGGGCGTCGTTGGCCACCAACGCGCGTTCGCGTTCACCCGGCATTTCGTGTAACAAGAGCGCGAGTAACGAATATCGCTGGTACGGGTTGTCCCAACCCGTTTGGAGACCTCGCGGACCGCTGTTTCCCAGAATCACGTCTTCGATAATCGACCGTTCCATTAGCACCGCTTCGCTAAATGGAGGATAGTCGCATTCGGCCTCCAGCAGTGCAGCGTAGGCGCGCTCGATCCGCTCGGGGGTTTGCCCTGGCGCGAGTGCCCATTCAACCAGCCGCTCGTCGGCGCCAGTCATGGTTTCGCAGCTTTGCACCAGCCAACCGACGTTATAGCCGAATGAGTCGTTCTGCCAAATTTGACCGATGAAACGGGTGTAGGCAAGGTGGTAGTCGAATGCGCGGTCGAGTTCACCGGCTTCGGTCGCAAGCTGCATGTTGCCAATGAGAATCGCCGCGAAGTAAGGCAATGCAGACAACTCTCGATCGGTTGAGCGAAGCTCCGCATTGTTTTGTTTGGTCGCAGTTTTGTCGTTCGACAATGATCGAAGAGCTGCGGTCGGCAAGGCCATAGCTGGCTCGCGAGTCAATTCGAAAAGCTTCTCGATTTGTGGTTGTTCGATTTGAACAGCAAGTGACGGTAATTCATCGTGTGTTAAATGATAGTCGCTGCCAAACCAAGGAACGGCATCGTCTGGCTTGCCACGGACGTTTCCGAACCCTCCATCCCCCCAGATGTCATTCGTCAAATTGCGATAGTCCGACGCAACGACTTCGGCTGCGCGTCGTCGCTCATCAAATTCCGCAATCGCCTGTGGCGAGAGCGCGGCGCTGTTTTGCCAAATTCCGGTGAGCGTCCGCTTGGCAGTGTCGGCTTGTTCGTAACGATACGCGGGCAGCACAAACAAGAGTGCCGCTATCGGAATCGCGACCGAGAGCGAAACGGCGAGCCACCTACCGATGCGATGGCGGTCGACCAGCCAGTCGCGAGTTCGCAGATACGATGCGACCAGGGGACCGAATACCAGTGGCAGGATGAACCAAATCGGCGGTAAACGCCACACGCCCACCAGCCCACACCAATGCACAATCGCCACCGAAGCTAACAGCGACCCACCAGCGGCGAGTACCGGGCTACGCACCAGCAACGATATCAACTGGCCCAGCGAGAAGGCCGCAAATATACCAAGCGTAAAGTTCAGCAGGACATAGACCCAAATGTCGTGCCGCAGCAGGTCGCGACTTATGTTATCTGCAGTAATCCATTCGTAGCGAAATGTGTTGAAGACATCTACTTCGATAAATGAGTGATCGTGAGACTTCGTAAAGATAAACCAATGGGCGAGTCCCACAGCAAAGACCGTGAGGCCCAGCAAGGGCACAAACCAAGTCAGCAGTCGCGAGAGCCAAACGAGTCGTGGCGAAGCCGCATGGTTGGCGAGAAACTGGTAACTCCCTCGGCTTTGGTCATTCGCAAACGTGTAAGCACCCAGCAGCGCAGGAACGAACAGCACCGTCACGATACCGGGATAGATGGGCCATCGCCCAATATCCCCCGCCAATACGGTGAACAGCAGCGCGTTCGCAAGCGTCAAGAACGTTCCACCGACGATCACGAGCAGCATCGCGAGCCACGACTCGCGGAGCGTTTGCCACCACAATCGAGCGAACGCAGCCGACGACCTGCGGTCGCCGATGGCGAGCCAGTGTTGGGGCGCGATTGCGCGTCGTGCTTGTGTGTCGCGACCGATTGGTGTCGCTGATTCGGCAGTCGGGAATGTTTCGTCCCGACGACCAAGTACTCTCGGCCGACTCTCCTTCGGCCGAACGACGAGCCAACGCCGCGCGAGCAACGTGTCGATGAGAAGAACGAGTCCTGCCAGCCCTAACCTTATTGGAATTGAATCATCGAGTCCCGCGATGCCGTATCCCGAAGTGCGGGCAACGCTTAGCGCGATAGCGAGTTGCGAATTGAGCGAAGTCGCCGCGCACGCGAGAACCGCCGCCAAGAGAGGCTTAGGACAGACGAGCGACAGCAAGACACCCCAGGCGATCACTTCGCAGGAAAAGACAGCACTCTGTCTAACGCCGAGATACAGTGCGTTGCTGCCAATAGCAGCGGGCCACACGAAGCAGGCGAACACAAACAACGACACCGCCAAGGCCAGCGTAAGCATCACCAGTGCTGTGAGCTTGCCGAGCAGCGTCGCCCGCCAGTCGGTCGGTAGCAACTGCAGCCAACCGCGGGTACCTTCTTCGTGTTCGACCGCGAAAAGCACAATCGAACCACCAACAGCAAAAATCACCGGCGCCCCGGTCGCGATTAGCAACGCGAAACCTGCCAGGTCGTTCTCGCGCATGATCGTCGAAATTAACAGCACCAGAACGACAGCCAAGAATCCGATGCCGATAGCCAATCCACGCAGCCGGCGAAACTCCTTCCAGAAGAAACGTGCAGCGATGTAATTCGATGTGCGGATGGAAATTGCGGCATTCATCGGTTGAAACTCTTGTCGTTGCTGAATCAGACGTGGATCACGCAGGAAACTTCGTCATTCCCTCGCAGGCGGGAATCTAGAGTGAGAACTTTGCGTCTGGATTCCCGCCTGCGCGGGAATGACAGTCTGCTGTTACCCCTAAGCGTAAATTTTGTCGGTGATGGCGTCGGTTGGTTGGCCACCTAGCCCACGATTATCGAGTCGCATGTAAGCAACAAAAATCTCTTCGAGCGAGGGAGTGCGCAAATCGACAGCCACGACGCCATCAATGGACAGGAGCCTCTCGGTCCAATCGCTGGCGAGTGCTTCGTCGCGGACGAGTAGTTTCCATTGATGACCGTCGCGTACTTGCGAAAGGATGCGGCCGGGGCAGGCGGGAATTGCCGAGGCGGTTCCCTGCATGGTGATGGTCCACTCGCGAATCGAAGCTTTGAGCTGATCGAGGGGCGAGACATCGAGCAGTTGTCCTTCGCGAACGATGGCGACCCAGTCGGCGACGCGTTCGACTTCCGAAATTTGGTGGCTCGACAGCAAGACGGTGCGGCCATCGGCGGCGACGTCGATCATGCTTTCGAGAAACTCCCGACGCACCAGTGTGTCGAGCCCCGATGTCGGTTCGTCGAGGATGAGCAATGCCGGTGAGTGGGCCATCGCCAGCGACAAGGCGACCTTCGACTTCATGCCTTTCGACATTTTTGCTAGCTTTCGATCGCTTGGCACACGAAAGCCATTAAGCATGTTGCGATAGTTGGTCTCGAATCCATCGCCATAGAAACCTCCGGTGAACCAGCCGATTTCGGCCGCTGTCATCCATTCGTAGAGCATCGGTCGCTCGGGCAAGTAACCAACCTCACGGCGAATGACCTCGCCATCGCGGCGGCTGTCGTGACCAAGTACGCTGGCGGTACCCGACGTGGGCGTTTCGAGCCCCAGCAACGTGCGAATCAGTGTGGTCTTGCCGGCTCCGTTTTCGCCCAGCAGCGCAAACACACACCCAGGCGGAACCTTGAGCGACACATCGCAGAGCGCCGTGTGGCGACTGAATCGCTTGGTGAGCCTCTGCACTTCAATGATCGGTGACATTCGCAGCCTCTACGAAGAATGAGGGGGAGACTTGAGTCGGGCGAGTTCGGTATCGATAAGTTTTCGGATTGCGTCGGTATCGAGCCCGGCTTGAACCGAATCGCGCAGCGCAGTGGCAATTTGCTGTTGCAGTAGTTGTCGACGCTGCGTCTGGCAAGCGCGACGGGCACCGCTGCGTACAGCGAGACCCACGCCGGACAGCGATTCGACAATTTCTTCGCTGCTCAAGTCGCGATAGGCGCGGGCGATGGTGTTGGGGTTGATCGACAGCTCGCGGGCCAATTCGCGAACGCTGGGCAATAAGTCGCCCGGGGCCAGCAGCCCATCGGCAATGCGGTACTTGATCTGCCGAGCGATTTGCTCGTAGACGGGCACTCCATTCGAGGTATCGACGTGGAAAAACACGACTGGCCCTACAAGGCGACAAGGTGTACTGCTGTAATAGTACACTAGCCAGCGGACACGTCAAGTCGATTCGCGACGAAAATTCAAAGCGGCTCGTGCGGGCGTCGCTTTACCTCGTCAACAGCCTTACACACTCGCGGCGGAAACCAACATACCCGGCGCTGATCGTGAGGGCACAGTAGGCCACTATCGAAATCGACCACGCGCCCGCATCGAGCAGCCGAGCCGTGTCGAGCAGTCGATCGCCCGTCACCCACGCAACGGCGAGGTAGGTGCCATTGGCTAGCAGGCAAAAGTAGGCAATCAGCCATGCCCAGTTGCGGCCGATGGCGAGCGCGAGAGCCACGGGCAATATCGCCCCCAGCAGCGGGCCGCTCCACACAGTCACCAGCGGATGGGGATCGGGGGCAAAGCGGCTGTGAGGCAGATGCCAAGGGAGCAGATCGGCCTCGGCAAGAGTGCCGCCACTGAGCCAGCCACCGATAATGTGACCACCCTCGTGCGTCAACACAAACACAGACCAAGCGATGACCAGCAAGAGCGTGAATTGCAAATAGCGGCGCGGCATGAGCTATGCCAGCAGCTCGTCAATCACCTTGGCCGGTACAACGCCCGTTAGCCTTTGGTCGAGGCCTTGATAGCGATAGGTAAATCGCTCGTGATCGAAGCCCAACAATTTGAGCACGCTTGCGTGGAAGTCGCGAATGTGAACGGGGTCTTTCGTGATGTTATACGAAAACTCGTCGGTTTCGCCGTACACGGTCCCCGGTCGGCTACCACCACCGGCCATCCACATTGTGAAACAACGTGGGTGGTGATCGCGCCCGTAGTTCTTGTCCGTGAGACCACCCTGTGAATAGATGGTGCGGCCAAATTCGCCGCCCCAAATCACCAGCGTATCGTCGAACATACCGCGTTGCTTGAGGTCTTGAATTAATCCATAGGTTGCCTGGTCGACATCCTTGCATTGGCTCGGCAAGCGACCGGCAACGTTGCCGTGGGTGTCCCAGTTGTTGTGATAGATCTGCACAAAGCGGACGCCCCGCTCAACCATCCTTCGGGCCATGAGGGTGGTATTGGCAAATGTGCCCGGTTTGCGGGCCTCGTCGCCGTACAACTTGTAAGTCGACTCAGGCTCGCTGGCGATGTCGGTAAGCTCGGGCACACTCGACTGCATGCGATAGGCCAATTCATATTGCTCGATACGAGTGCGTGTTTCGGGATCGCCGAATCGCTCGTAATTGATTTGGTTCAGCGACTTCAGTCCATCGAGAGTTGTCCGGCGGACACCCGTCGGAACGCCGTCGGGATTGTTGATGAACAGAATGGGATCGCCCGCGCTGCGGAAGCTCACGCCTGAGTGCTCGCCGGGAAGATAGCCGGCCGACCACAGCCGTGCCGAGATCGCCTGCTCTTGTTCGCGATTGCTGGGTGTGGCGACCATCACAACAAACGTCGGCAAATTGTCGTTGAGCGAGCCAAGTCCGTAACTGGTCCACGAACCGATGCAGGGGCGGCCGCCGACCTGATTGCCGGTTTGCATGTAGCTGATCGCCGGCTCGTGATTGATGGCCTCGGTATGCATGCTGCGGATGAAGCACATGTCGTCGACCATTTTTTTGGTGTGGGGCAGCAACTCGCTGACCCACATGCCCGCTTCGCCCACCTGCTCGAACTTATAAATGCTCGGAGCGATGGGAAAACGCGCCTGTCCCGATGTCATGGTTGTGAGCCGCTGGCCCATCCGAATACTCTCGGGCAAGTCTTTGTCGAACCACTGTTTCATCACCGGCTTGTAGTCGTACATGTCCATCTGAGGTGGACCACCCACCATGTGCAAATAGATGACTTGCTTCGCCTTGGCAGGAAAATGAGTTTTGGGCAGCAATCCCGCCGAACCCGATGATGCACCGACTGCCATCCCCGGCATGCCGAGCGACGCGAGCGACGCGGCTCCGAGGGCGTGGGCACCCTTGGCAAAAAAATGGCGGCGGGTGAGTTCGAGTCCGGTTTGTTGAAAGAGCGACATGATAGGGGGGATGCTCGATGATGGATGATAGAGAAAATATCGCCCCCCCTTGGGGAGAGGGGGCTCGGCTTTACTTGCACAGCACTTCGTCTAAGTTCATCAATTGGTTGGCGATCATGGTCCAGGTGGCGAGTTCGGCCGGGTCGATTGATTGGTTGCGGGGCGACTCACCGAGCGACACCAGCTTCACCGCGTCGTCGGCGTGTGACGAGTAGTACTCGGCGAGCTTTGCTTGCACCTCCTCAACAACGGCAAGCTCGACCTCGGTGAACTTACGCGACACGAGCCGCTCGGCCATCCACTGGGTGCGCGCTGTGGTGTCGTAGGGTTTGGCAACGATGGCACCGGTCGCCAAGTGGCGAGCCGCCTCGACAAATTGCACGTCGTTGAGCGCGCTGAGAGCTTGCAGCGGAGTGTTCGTGCGTTCGCGAGTGATCACGCAATGCTCGCGATTGGGAGCGTTGAAGATCTCGAGCGTCGGCGGCGGTGCCATTCGCTTCCAGAATGTGTAAACACTGCGGCGGTAGAGTGCATCGCCCGTGTCCATCACATAGTTGCGGGTATTGCCACCCGGCAGGCCAACTTTGTCCCAGATGCCGGGCGGCTGGTAAGGTTTGACGCTCGGACCCCCGATCTTTTCGACCAAGAGCCCGCTGGTGGCGAGTGCCTGATCGCGGACCATCTCGGCATCCATGCGGTATCGCGGTCCACGGGTCAGAAGCCGATTCGACGGATCGCGCTCGAGCTTCTCTGGTGTCGTCGTGGCCGACTGCCTGTAGGTGGCCGACATCACCATCAATTTGTAAAGCTGCTTGAGGTCCCAACCCGATTCGCGAAATTCGATCGCGAGCCAATCGAGTAGTTCTGGATGCGAAGGCAATTCGCCGGCAACACCAAAGTCGTGAGCGGTACGCACAAGGCCTTGGCCGAACAGTTCTTGCCAACAACGATTAACGGTCACACGCGCCGTCAGCGGATGCATGTCGTCGACCAGCCACTGAGCAAGCCCCAACCGGTTCTTCGGCATGTCGTCCCGCATCGGTGGCAACATGGCGGGAGTGCCAGGGGTCACGCGATCGAGCCGTTGATCATACTCGCCGCGGTTCAAGATGTACGCTTCGGGCTCGCTGTTCTGGTCTTGCATGACGTGGGCGATTGTACCGCGCTTTTCGATGGCCACCCGTTCGGCTTCGAGTTCTTGCCGATGGGCCGTGAGCTGCGGAAACGATCCGTCGATCGACGACAAATAGTAGTCGAGCAGTCCACTCGTCTCTGCTTCGGTCAACTCTCCGAAAGGTTTTGCCAACAGACTGGCCACTCGTGCAAAAGCACCAAGTTGCCCCACTTCATCGCGACTCAGCGATCGCTTGTAGATGCGCAACTCGTCGATCGCGACACCGCTGGCGGGCGAGCTATCGTTTCGCTGGCCGATCTTGAACGGCACCTCGGTGTGAGTATCGCCTTTGAGTCCATTCGCTTCGACCGTTTTCTCGGCGAGCACGCCGTCGACATAGATATTGAGGCCGTCGGCTTTCTTGCTGCCGTCGTAGACTACCGCGACGTGCACCCACTTCTTGGTCGGCAACGGATTTTTGGTCACGGCTTTAATTGCATCGTTGGGCCAACTACTAACGATGTGGCTACCGACGCGGTTGTCCTGCAGCCACAAGTCCCAGCCGCGAAATGCTTGGGCGTCGTCCATCCTCGCGATGACCGCCCCATTGCTGTTATTTTTTGGTAGCCATAACCACGCGCTGACGCTAAACGGCTGGTCGGCGGCAAAGTCGCCGACGGTGGGCAATTCAGCAGCCGTTCCGCCGGCGAGCTGAATGCTCTGCGACGAGCCTTCGCCGGCGAACGCCTTCGCTTTGTCGGTGAGCTTGGCTTCGCTGTTGCTGCCATCGATCTGCATCTTCACGTTCGGCAAATCCGCATCGAACGAGACATACAAATGGGGCGTATCGATCGGAAAGATCTCCGCCAGTTCTGTTGAGTCGATGGCCGTCGCCCATGCCTGCATGGCTGGCAACGCCTCGTCGCGATAGCGATCTTCTGCTTGCTTCGCTTGCGTAATGAGCGCGGGCAACTCTTTGAATCGCTCGCGATCTTCCTCGACCGGTACTTGCACGATCGGCGGCGTATTTTGTACGTTGCCGTCTCGTGGCTTTTGCGTGGTGTTGTTAAAAAATGCCGACAATTCATAAAACTCGCGTTGCGAAAACTCGTCGAACTTATGGCTGTGACAGACCGCGCAGCCCGCCGTCAGACCCATCCAAACCTGGGAGGTCGTGTCGGTGCGGTCGCGAGCATACAACACGACATACTCTTCATCGATGATGCCCCCCTCGTTGGTCGTGGTGTTACAGCGATTGAACCCCGATCCGATTTGTTGATCGAGCGTTGCGTCGGGTAGTAAATCGCCAGCGAGGTTTTCGATCGTGAATTGATCGTAGGGCATGTTACTATTGAATGCTCGCACCACCCATTCGCGATAGCTCCACATCTCGCGATAGTTGTCGTAGTGAATCCCGTGGGTGTCGCCATAGCGAGCGTAGTCGAGCCAATAGCGCCCGCGATGCTCGCCCCACGCTTCGCTCGCCAGCAATTTATCGACGAGCTTTTCGTAAGCACTAGGCGAATCGTCGACGACAAACTCTTCGACCATCTCGACACTCGGTGGTAATCCGGTCAGGTCGAGAGAAACCCGTCGTGCCAGCCGACGCTTGTCGGCCTGATCGTTGGGCGACAGCCCTTCCTGTTCGAGTCGCGCGAGCACGAAGTGGTCGATTGCATTCTTGGTCCATTCGCTTCGCTCGACAGTCGGCAACTCGGGTCGCGTGGGGGGAATCAGCGACCAGTGAGGCTGGTACTCGGCTCCTTCGCGAATCCATTGTTCGATGATCTTGATTTCGCCCGGCGTGACAGTTTTCTTCGTCTCGGGCGGGGGCATGACTTCGGTTTCGTCATGCGAAGTCAACCTTGCGAGAATCTTGCTCGCCGACGGATCACCGGCGACGATCGCCTTGGCTGCAACTGCCGACTCACGCAGGTCAAGCCGCAGATCGGCTTGCCGCGATGCGCTGTCGGGTCCGTGACACGAAAAACAATTCGAAAACAGAATGGGCCGCACGTCGCGGTTATATTCCAGTCGTTGCGGAGTGTCAGCCAGTGCCGACGAACCGACACACAACATCACGACCAATCTCACCCATTTCATCACAACGACTCTCCACAATTCGGGCGGCCGCAAGAGTGCGGCGAGGGGGGGGGGAATCTAACCTCCCCGAATTATACCAGAAAGTGGTGTCGCGATCACCTACTCTTTCTCGATTGCTGGCGAAGTTAGGGTGAGGGGACGAGCCCTGCTGTTGCACCCCGGCCCCTATGCTCGCACTCGGGCAGTCAAAATCACTAGAATGGATTCTCACCGGCGACACTCCCCTTACGTGGAACTTTCTCATGAACCAGTTCAATCGACGTCGATTTATCAAGGCGACAGCTACCCTCGCGGCGGCCACTTCGTGCGGATATTTCTCGAGCCGTTCGGTGGCGCGGGCCAACACACCGAGCGAGCGACCCAAAATCGCCGTGATTGGTTGTGGCGGCCAGGGAACGGGCGACGGCCGGCGGGCACAGAATCATGCCGATATCGTCGCCGTTTGCGATGTCGACTCAGCCCATGCCGACTTCGCCAAGGCGGCCTACACCAGACGTGCGGCGACGGCCGGCAGGGATGTCAAGATCGACGACTATGACGATTACCGAGCGATCATCGATCGCAACGATATCGATGCGATCATCTGCGGCACAGTCGATCATTGGCATGTCAAGATTTCGGTCGAAGCGATGAAATCGGGGAAGGATGTCTACTGCGAAAAACCGCTCACGCTCACTGTCGACGAAGGCCGCATTATCTCGGATGTCGTGAAGGAGACTGGCCAGATCTTGCAAGTCGGTTCGCAGCAGCGTTCGGACGAGCGATTCTTGCAAGCGGTCTACATGGCCCACTCGGGACGACTGGGCAAGCTCAAAAAGGTGACCGTTGGCATCAACCACAATCCGTTTAGCAAGCCACTTCCGGTGGTCGCTCCGCCGAAAACACTCAACTGGGATCGCTGGAAGGGACCGACCGAAGACGTCCCTTATCGTTTTCTCAAAGATGGCAAGGCGGGTCAGACACTCGTTCGCGAATTGGGTGATGGCAGTGCCGACGCGTCGAATTGCCACAAGGAGTTCCGTTGGTGGTTGCAATACAGTGGTGGAAAAATGACCGACTGGGGCGCTCATCACGTCGACATCGCTCAGTGGATTATCGATCAATGCAAACCAGGCCAGGGTCCCACGACAATCAAGCCGGTCTTGGTCGAGGCGCTCGTGCCGTTTGACGAGAACGGCAACCCGACGCTCGACGATCGTTACAACGCGCCCCACCGTTTTACTGTTCAGGTACAATTCCCCAACGACGTGTTGATGGAAATCAGCAGCGAAGGCGACAACGGCATTCTTATCGAGGGGACCGACGGGCGGATCTTCGTGAACCGCGGCAAGATTGTCGGCAAGCCAATCGAAGACCTCGCGAGCAACCCGTTGCCGGGGGGATGGCTCGAAGAGTTGTATGGCGGCACGCTTGTCGAACACGTCAACAACTTCTTCGACTGTGTCGCCAGCCGCAAACAGCCGGCGTCGGACGTCTGGTCGCACGTGGCGTCGATCAACACCTGCCATTTAAGCAACATCGCCATTCGCCTGGGTCGACAAATCGAGTGGGACGCCGCCACGCAAACGATCAAAGGCGATTCCAAAGCCACTGCGATGCTGAAGCGAGATTTCCGCAAGGGGTATGAAATCGAACTTTGAGCATACCGCAGTCGGCGCGATGAAAATGAGAGTGATTGACTGGTGTTATTGGTCGCGCGATGAACGACGTTATGGATGCGTGGCGATGGCCACTCGGCAAAGCAATGGCCCTACAGCAGTCGAATCCGACCGACTTCAACAATTCTATTTGCCACGTCAACAGAATACACCGCTCACAGCGGTCCGCTGTCGTAGACTCGCAGCCCCTCGCTCAAGGGCTGTCCCTTGAGTTCCGCATCTATCGCAAGTTCGCGATCAATATCGTCACTCGCTGTGGTGACGGTGTTGCGGTCTGTTGACGCAAGCCAAATTTCGCCGACTTCGACGTGGACCGCCTTCAACCATACGACGGTATATCTGGTCACTGAGCATCAAGCGTCGAAAGATGGTCGAGGACCGCCGAATAGGGCAGACGCTCGTCGTCGGACGCCAACCTATCGCGGGCAATCCGGATGTCTTCTATATCCGTGTTTCGAGCCAGAACTCCGAGCCTGTTGCCAGCCGAATCGACAAACTCGACGGACTCTTTCGACTCGGTCAGCACCCGAAGTTGCTCTTCTGTTGCGACGATTTTCACCATTTTCTACACTCCCAAGGGATCAAACTATCGTAATCGGCTTCCGGCCGGTCGGCAACGGACGCTGAGTGGTGACACTCATTCTAATCGTCATCCTAATCCAGCTCACTGAGTCGCGACAACTTGTTGCCGTGAAATGCGTTATGGTTGCCCATTCGCGACAACTGTGGATCGGCTGTCCCGCCGGGCCACCCCTCGGCGATGGGGGATTTGGTTGTTTTGACCACGAAATGGCAAACACGATTGGAGCGGACAAAACCCCGAATTTTGTCTCGCTCGAAAATTCTTAAAATCACTCGTTTTCCAGTCGATTTCGCACCTCGCCAGTGAATTTCGTACCTGGGTTTTGACCGACCAGTTGGCGACGTTTTTGACAAAACCGTTTTTCGCCTCCTTTTCGGCGGGTTTTCGAAGCGTTCAGCCAGTCAGCCAGTCAGCCAGTCAGCCAGAACGTCGACTCCGTCGACGCATCATGTCGCGCAGCGAAACCCTTTGGCTGATAGCTGACCGCTGACCGCTTTCCTGCCGGGAGCCGGGTGCCACTTTCTGGTTTCTCCAGTGCAGCGGATCGAACACATTGTTACGTACCCACTTTCTACCACACCGCGCGGCCAATTTCGACAACAAAATTTGACCATATTGCGTAACAGAGTATGGCCGCAACGACTCGCCCCAATTTGGTGGCTGACAATGACTTGAGTGAGGCACACAGCACGTCGGAAATGTGGCTGTCCCCGTTACATTCCCGTTACGTTCAATCAAAGCCATCGACGGCTGGACATACGCAGTCACCGCCGCGGCCGATGGCAGCAGATCGCACGAAAAAAAAGCTCACCTAGCCAAAGCGGCTAGGCGAGCTTCCATTTAGCAAGCGATTAGTTGGACGGTACACAAAGCGAAACCGCTTGATGCACGCATCCAAATTGTTGCTGGCGATTTCGAGAGGTCAACGCCAGCATCAAGCTTGAGTGCTACCGCCGAGCTAGTTGCTGCGTAATTCGGTTGCCCTCGAACTTGTTTGATATCCCTGCTCGAATTCTTTAGCGATTTGCTTCGCTTTGCTTAAGTGGGTCGCGAGCTTCTGCTCAGCATCCGTCACGATCGATGTGAACTCTTGCGGACCAACGTCTTGGACTGCCTTTAATTCGGAAATCATTAACGTGTGGGCGACAATTTCCATTCCGATGTAGCACCGGTCGAATTCCTCGCCTTGTTTTTGCGACAGCATCTCTTGCGTCGCTTCAAAGTTATTTTCGACGGACCGACGGGTAATGTCGATAAGTGTCTGCGCTGCGCCTTCGAGCGGGTCGACTTGTTGGTTGGCGGGACTCGTCGTGGAACTCGCGGGCGGCTGCTGAGGGATACCGTTGCGAGTCGTCGGACGTCGAGTCGTCGGATCTTGGAATTGATTCTCGGTAGTTGACCCTAGGCCCGGCGACTGGTTGGTCGCGAACGAGGCCGACTGAATTGCCTTGAGCTTGGGCATCGCCTCTTTCAGCCGCTGGTTTAACTGTTCATGCTCCATCTTCATTGTGTTCGCAAACTCCACAACCTGTTGGTTGTTGGCTTTTTCGGCCGCCATCGTGGCAATTTCGATTTGGCACTGGTTCGCGAGCATCAGCTTGGCTGCTAAGTAGTAGACCAGCTCTTTCTTGGCCTGCTGCGGAACATTATCGCCCGATTGCCCGGCGTCTGCGCCGCGGAAATTGGCCGTTCGCTGCTCACCTTGCGGAATCCGCTGATTATCTTGCTGAATTCGCTGTTCACCTTGCTGAATTTGTGCCTCGGTTTCATTTTGATAGTCGTCGTTAAGCGGGACTTGTTGTGCGGAAGCATAGGGCGTGTAACACAACGCAATGGCCCCTGCTAGCGCGCAAGTTGTTCGGTAGCGCATCGTAAACTCCTGTTTGGATTCGTCTCAGCCTGTGAAAGTGTGGCCGGAAGTGGCTGTTTAGCTTCCGTCAATGTCGCGACGGATCACGTAAGTAGCAAACAATATGCCGCCGTCACAGTCGATGACCTATTTGCACACAGCAAAAAGAGTCCGAGGCAAATGCCAATGCCAGTCAATCAATCGCTTAGTCGATATTCTGGCCTCAATAGTAGCTTGGTCGAGCAAACTGTGTTGCCGCCGGAGAGTCCGTCAAACGAAGGAAATTAGCACGTCGCAGCTATCATTACGGCAACGTCGCCTGACTGCCGGCGGCGAGTCGCCAGTGACTGCTAACTTGCCAGCGTGCCGCGAACTCGTTCAGTAAGGCCTGTTCGACGTCAATTACTTCTCCCCTCTAGCGACAATTAGAACTCCTTCGCTACGAGTTCGTGGCGCGTGACTCGGCGGTAGTCGATTTGCCATTGGCCTTGGCTTTCTCAACGCGGTAGCTCGAGACGTGTAGCTCGATGATCACCGCGTGTTGCAAGGGCCATCGTCATCTGCCTATTGCGGAGCAGCACCAGATTCTGAGCCAGAAGTTACGCGGCCACGACGCCTCCCGTACGCGGTGGCGGTCCACTCGGTCTACCGTCAGCGGGGTGAAAGAGTTACTCGAGGAACCAGATGCGAAAATGCCGCACGTCCGGAACTGTGGGAGCCCTGGGTGAGCAATGGCCCCCGGGCCACCCGGCCCAATTTGTGCGGGCTGAACATTTCGTTTTGACGGGCGATCGAAGTCAACTGTGACAGCTTCGGCGTCGATGGCTGTTCCTGTTTGGCGGTGGTAGGTCTACACCAGGGTAAGTAATAGGTGTCAACCTGAAGTCATTACCGGCGGTACGAACAGCAAACGGATGTACAACGCGGCAAGCACAAAAGCTACAAGCACGTACCATTGTTCAACCCTTACACCAAACTTTTCTGCTTGTTCCGGAAAGCGAAGATTGAGTACGACAATCGCTGCTACCCATACGTCGGTTATCAATGGGACAATAACTACTGCCCAGGAAATAGCGGTGTCCATGCTCTTACCAGATGGGGTTGGGACCACCATTCCAAAACCAAGTATCGCAATTGTAATCGTCCATGCCCTGCGGGACACCCAGCCTAATCGAACTCGGCGAGTCGCGACAACTTGTTGCCGTGAAATGCGTTATGGTTGCTCATTCGCGACAACTGTGCATCGGCTGTCCCGCCGGGCCACCCCTCGGCGATGGGGGGTTTGGTTGTTTTGACCACGAAATGGCAAACACGATTGGAGGGGACAAAACCCCGAATTTTGTCTCGCGCCGAAATCGCAATAACCACTCGTTTTCCAGTCGATTTCGAACTTCGCCCGTGAATTTCGTACCTGGGTTTTGACTGACCAGTTGGTGACATTTTGGACAGAACCCATTTTTGAGAGTCGAGAGTCGAATGTGGAGAGGACAGGATAGGTAGTATGGGCGTCCCCGCCCGTGCATGTCGGGTGCACCGTCTGGCTTGTCCAGCAGCACGGATCGAACACATTGTTACGTACCCACTTTCTACCACACCGCGCGGCCAATTTCGACAACAAAATTTGGCCGGCACGGTAAAAGTGTGAGCGTCACGATTGTGGGTACAAAATTCTGCCATTTGCTAAACTGGAATCAGGTTTACCTATTTTCCGGTCCCAGGAGGTGGAGTGATGAGCGGTTCATTGGCCAAGCCGATTGAGTTGAATGAAGAACAACAGC
>JBGSWC010000247.1:0-10902 GCA_041752635.1 Pirellulales bacterium
ATTGGCCATGGCGTCGTTGGCCGCTGCTCGGGCTCGCGCGGTCGAAGCCTCGCGTCAGGAAGCGACTGAACTCCTCGCCAATCGCGATCGAGAGATTGCCGAGGCCCAACAACGGGCCGACAAGCAATTGGCCGATAACGAGTCGAGGAAATCAGCGGCACTCGCAAATGTGAACGAAAGATATCCGGCTTTGCTCGCCTCGATGAGAACCGAGCATCAGCAAACGGTCGACAATATCGAGAATGAATTGCGACAACGGCAGGCCGAGCTGACCCGCGAGCGCGACGAAAAATCGAAAGCGGCCACCGCAACCAAGCAAACGAAGCTCCGCGAGGCGACGGCAACGCGAGAGGCCACATGGCAGCAAATGTACGACGATTGGCACAGGGGCTTCGAAGCCATCGAACGTGAAATTGCCGTGATGCGAGCCGCCTGCGAGCGGCTGACGCCCGATTGGCGAACGACGACGTTCGCCGATTGGTCGAAACCAACCGAGGCGACGCTCGCAGTCCCCTTCGGCATCGCGACGCTCTCGCTCGCAAAGGTCAAGGCGGCCTTGTCGAGCGACGAACGACTGCGGCCATCGGTCTCAGAACTTAAGTTACCGACACTACTCCATCTCAACGAGCAGCCGACTCTGGTGGTCACCGCACCGGGCCATCAACGGGGCAGGGCAGGGGGGGTGCTGCATTCGATGTTGGTGCGATTCCTCACGGCGATGCCACCCGGCAAAGTGCGACTCACACTATGTGACCCGGTGGGATTAGGCGAGAGCTTCTCGGCCTTCATGCACTTAGCCGACTACGACGAAACGTTGATCGCCAGTCGCATTTGGACCCAGCCACGCGACATCGACGAACAGCTATTGCGACTAACAACCCACATGGAGACGATTCTGCAGAAGTACCTGCGCGACGAGTACGAATCGATTCATGAATACAACGCCCAAGCGGGCGAAGTCGCCGAGCCCTTTCAGGTGCTTGCCATCGCCGACTTTCCCCACGCGCTGAGCGATACCGCCCTCAAACGCCTCACGAGTCTCATCAAAGGTGGCCCACGCTGCGGTATCTATGTGATGCTGTCGGTCGACCTCGCACAGAAAATTGCTGGCGATGTGCAGCTTGCTGCATTGACCGAGAATGCTGTGCATCTCGATTGGAGCAAGGCGTCCGAGAGATTCGTGTGGCGTTACCCGGCATTTGAGTACTTACCGCTTGCGTTGCCTGAACCGCTACCCGCCGACCGGCTGGTGCCGCTGCTCAAGCAGATCGGCCAAGCGGCTCAAGATGCGATCAAGGTCGAGGTGCCATTTGAAGTCGTCGCTCCCGAGGGGGAGTTGTGGCGGCAGACCTGCGACAGCGAACTCCGTGTGCCGATCGGCCGCGCGGGGGCGAACCGGCTTCAATACGTCAGGCTCGGCAAAGGGACTTCGCAACACTTGCTCGTCGCCGGCAAAACCGGATCGGGAAAGAGCACGTTCTTGCACGCTTTGGTCACGAGTGCGGCACTCCACTTCAGCCCGAATGAGGTCGAGTTCTATTTAGTTGACTTCAAAAAAGGGGTCGAGTTTAAGGCCTACGCAACACAAAAATTGCCACATGCACGTGTGATTGCCATTGAGAGTGAACGCGAATTTGGTATTAGTGTGTTGGAGCGACTCGACGAAGTGTTGCGCGAGCGAGGCGAAAAGTTCCGGGCGTCGGGTGTGCAGAGTTTGGCCGACTATCGTGCAGCTCACCCCGATGAACCGATGCCACGGGTGCTACTGGTGATCGACGAGTTTCAAGAGTTATTCGTCGAAGACGACAAACTCGCCGGGCAGGCGAGCCTGTTGCTCGACCGCCTGATTCGCCAAGGTCGTGCGTTTGGTATGCATGTGATTCTCGGGTCGCAAACGTTGGCGGGAGCCTATTCGCTTGCCCGCGCGACGCTTGGTCAAATGGCTGTGCGAGTGGCGTTGCAATGCAGTGAAACCGACGCCCACCTCATTCTCAGCGACGAGCGAAACCAAGCGGCCCGGTTTTTGAGCCGGCCGGGTGAGGCGATCTACAACGATCAAAACGGCATGGCGACCGCCAACGAACCGTTTCAAGTGGTGTGGCTTTCCGATGCCGAGCGGTCGAGCTATCTCGGCCGAGTTCGCGACCGGACGGCGGACGAAGGACTTTCGCCGCCGCCGCCAGTCGTGTTTGAGGGGAACGCGCCGAGTGATCCGCGTGAGAACAAACTACTGACAAAGCAACTTGCTGGTGAGCGGCCACTTGTGCCACGCGCGTGGCTGGGTGCGGCCGTGTCGATTCGCCCGCCCGTACAGGTGGAGTTCCACCGCAGCGCCGGAAGCAATTTGCTGGTCATCGGTCAAAACGAACCACTCGCGTTGGGCGTATTGGCGACGGCGGCCATCGGCCTAGCCACAAGCGGCGACGTGAGTTTGGACATAGTTGATGGCAGTCGCACGGGTGAACCGGGCGAAGCCACTTGGCCAAGCGTCGCCAATGCAATGGGCGACACTGTTCGTCACCACACGACGCGCGAAGCGACCGCCGCCATTGCCGCACTCGCCGACGAGCTAGCTCGTCGCGAGCGCGACGCAGATGAAACGGCGCCACAGCGATTTCTGCTGGTCTTCAATGCCGCCCGCATTCGCGAACTCCGCAAGAGCGACGACGACTTTGGTTTTTCGTTCACCAAAGACGACAAAGGCCCGTCGCCGAGTAAACAATTCGTTGAGCTGGTGAAGAACGGGCCCACCTGGGGCATTCACGTCATCGTGTGGTGCGACAATTACAACGCGCTCTCGCGGATTATCGAGCGGGCGATGCTCCGCGAATTCGATCATCGCGTGGTAATGCAAATGGCCGCTGGCGATTCAAGCAACCTGATCGACACGCCCGCCGCAGCAAGGCTCAGCGAGTTCCGCGCGTTGCTGTACAGCGACGAAACGGGCGAGAGTGAGAAATTTCGGCCCTATGAGATTCCGAGTTTGGAATGGCTAGCGTCGCTCCGCGACGCGGAGCGAGTGGGGTAGCAAACTAACTCAAGCCGCGCGCGTCAGTAAGCGGAGTAGTCGGGACTGCTCCGCTTACTGACGTGCGCGGCTCGAAAGACACACTACTGAAAAATCTCACCCACCAGAAACTTCGCTTCAGGTATCAACTCCCCCACCTCAATTTCCTGGTTCGCTGAATAAATGGCCACGTCGGTCAACGACCGGTAAGCCGTGATCGTTTCGAGTACCGGATCGACGACCCACAAGACCTTCACCCCGGCCGAGAGCCATAGTTTGGTCTTCGCTGCGACTTCTCTCGCTGATTCGCTGGGGGAGAGAACTTCGACGGCAAAATCGGGAGCACCGGGCCAGTAGGCTTCAGTCGGACGCTCTTCAGGCAAATTTTCTTTGGCGATGAATGCAAAGTCGGGGGCGATTACCGTATCGGGGTCGCGCGAGACAATGAATCCGGTCTCGGCAGAAAAGCTTCGCCCCAGCCGCTGCTTCACGATCAGCGGTGCCAAAGTTGCATGGATCGACGCGACGCTACCGTGATACCAACCTGCTGGCGACATATAGCGGACCTCCCCGTCGATCAGTTCGCACCGTTGGCCCCGCGCGCGACACTCGACGGAGATTCGCACCAGTTCGTCGGCAGTCGTGTGGATTGCAGTTGTCATAATCGTATTTTACCAGAATTGTTTGCCCGGTCGACGCTAATCACCGCCAACATCCGCACACGGTTTCGCACTCCACCAAAACAGTCGCGAAGCTTAATCGGCATCGCGCCGGTCAATTCGGACGAAGTCAATTGCTTGTGCTCTCACGCCAAACGGCAATGATCGAACAGCGCGATTGGATCCCCCGACAGCGGTAACGACTCGACTCCGACCATCGACAACAGGGCAGGGGGGTCTAAAATCGTGGCTGACTTGAAGCCAATTAGTTGACGGGCGCAACCCAACGGGCGGCTCCGTCTCCCTATCATACGGCCCTACCATCCGGCACGGCCGCCAAAATAAGGTAAACAGCCGATTATGAGCACTATCATCGACATCCACGCCCGCGAAATACTCGACAGTCGCGGTAATCCGACCATCGAGTGCGACGTCACCCTCGCCGACGGCACGATGGGCCGGGCCGCTGTACCGAGCGGTTCCAGCACCGGCGCCCACGAAGCTTGGGAGCTGCGCGATGGCGACAAGGAATACTTCCTCGGTAAGGGTGTCCAAATAGCCATTACCAACGTCAATGAAAAAATCGCCGACGAACTCGAAGGAATGGACGCCCTCGACCAAACGGGTATCGACCAATTGATGTGCGATCTCGACGGCACTCCGAACAAGAAAAACCTCGGCGCGAATGCCATTCTCGGCGTCTCGCTCGCTACAGCGCACGCGGCGGCGAAGTTCTGCGGGCTGCCACTGTATCGCTACCTGGGCGGATCGAACGCGCGGCTCTTGCCCGCGCCGATGATGAACATCCTGAACGGTGGCGAACATGCCGACAACAGTGTCGATATCCAAGAGTTCATGGTCATGCCGCTCGGTTTCGACAATTTCAGCGACGCGCTGCGATGTGGTTGCGAGATTTTCCACAATCTCAAGAAGGTACTCAGCGAAAAGAAGCTCAACACGTCGGTCG
The DNA here is from genome assembly GCA_041752635.1 of Pirellulales bacterium. Lineage (GTDB taxonomy): Bacteria > Planctomycetota > Planctomycetia > Pirellulales > Lacipirellulaceae > JBGSWC01. The sequence goes on from JBGSWC010000247.1 coordinate 4,634, forward strand.
GCGACGAGGGAGGCTTCGCGCCTGACCTCAAGGCGAACGCCGAAGCTTTCGATGTTATTTTGATGGCCATCGAAAAGGCTGGTTACAAACCGGGCGAGCAAGTGTGGTTCGCCATGGACTGTGCCGCCACGGAGTTCTACGACAGCAAGAAGAAGGTCTACACGATTGACGGTAAAGAACTCGACTCGGCCGGCATGACCGACCTGTTGGCGAGCTGGGTCGAAAAATTCCCCATTTGCAGTATCGAAGATGGTTGTAGCGAAGACGACTGGGAAGGCTGGAAGATGCTCACCGACAAGATCGGCGATAAGTGCCAACTCGTCGGCGACGATTTGTTTGTCACTAACGTCGAGCGGCTCCAGCGCGGCATCGACGAAGGAATTGCCAATAGCATTCTTATCAAAGTGAACCAGATCGGCACACTCACCGAAACAATAGACGCGATCAAGCTCGCTCATCGTAATGGCTACACCAGCATCAGCAGCCACCGCAGCGGCGAAACAGAAGACAGCACCATCGCGGACTTGGCCGTCGCGCTCGAGACCGGTCAAATCAAAACCGGTAGCGCCAGCCGCAGCGACCGCATGGCCAAGTACAACCAGCTTTTGCGGATTGAAGAAATGCTGGGAGCCGATGCGATTTACGCGGGGCCGATGTTTAAGAAGTAGGAAGTACTAGCTGCCTCAAGAATGTGGTTGGCAGCCTGTCGCCCGATGCGATTGTGGCGTTTTCGACCGCAGCGTATACTTCAATGATTGGTTGCAACAATGAAACTGTCTGGAGTTACGCGCTGTGTTCGAATCGATTGCCATTGCTGGGGCCACCGGGGCCGTCGGGCGGATTATCCGCCAATTGCTTGCCGAACGCGAGTTCCCCTACGGGAAAATCACGTTTCTCGCTTCGGCGCGGTCGGCCGGGTCGACAATTGAATTCCAAGGCGAGCTGCACGAAGTCAAGCTGCTCGAGCCCGACGCTTTCGACAACATCGACCTCGTGATCGGCAGCACTCCTGACCCGGTCGCTAGGGACTTTGTACCGTGGGCAGTCGAGCGAAACTGCGTCGTCGTCGATGAGAGTGGCTATTGGCGAATGGACCCCAACGTGCCTTTGGTGGTGCCCGAGGTGAACCCCGAGGCGGCATTCGCTCACCAGGGGATCATCGCCAGCCCCAACTGTTCGACGACGCAAATGGTGGTCGCGATGAAACCGCTTCACGACGCCGGTCGCATTCGCCGCGTTGTGGTCAGCACCTACCAAGCGACCAGCGGGGCAGGGGTCGCTGGACAGGCCGATCTAATAGCCGGGAGCCGCGCTTCGCTCGCTGGCGAGAGCTACGCCTATCAATCGTTTTCGCATCCAGTGGCTTTCAATCTGATTCCGCAGATCGGTTCGGCAAAAGATGGGGGCTATACGAGCGAAGAGCTCAAGATGGTTCGCGAAACGCAAAAGATATTTGGCGACGACTCCATTAGGGTCTGCCCGACTTGCGTCCGCGTGCCGGTCAGCAACTGTCACAGCGAGAGCATTTTGGTCGAGACCGATCGCAAGATTACCGCTGCCGAAGCCCGCGAATTGTTCGCCGCCACGCCCGGTATTCGCGTCGTCGATAACCTCTCGGCGGGTGAGTACCCGATGCCGAAAGATTGCGACGGCGACGACGCCGTGTTCATCGGCCGTATTCGCGAAGATCTTTCGTGCGATAATGGACTCGCGTTTTGGTGCGTCAGCGACAACCTGCGCAAAGGTGCCGCCACGAATGCAGTGCAGATCGCCGAGTTGCTCATCAAGTCGGCAGCTACCGTGTGATCAAAACGTCAGGAGTTTTCATGGCCACAGTAGAATTGCCAAAACCCGACTCGGCTCATGATTCTTCACTTTGGGAGAATGGTATCACTCTCCGTGGTGTGAGTTGGGAGACTTACGAAAGCTTCGTCGAAGGTCTAAACGATCAACGCGTATTCGTCACCTACGATGATGGCACCATGGAGATACAGACGATGAGCCCGTCGCGGCAGCACGAGAACCCGAAAGATCTCATCACCGGTTTGATATTCTCAATTCGTTTGCTCAAGGGAATTCCCATCGAGTCAGGTGGGTCAACGACGCATAGACGGCAAGATCTCAAACAGGGAGCCGAGCCCGACGCGTGTTTCTGGATTCAAAATGAAGAGAAGGTACGCGGCGTCGGAAACCTCGACTTGGCCAAGTACCCGCCGCCAGATTTGGTCGTGGAAGTTGACATCCACGCGAGTTCGATTTCCCGCATCCAATTGTTCGCCAAGCTTGGCGTGCCCGAAGTCTGGCGAATTGATGGCGACGCTCTCGAATTCTTGTCGCTCAGCCCCCCAGACGAATACCAAAAAGTCGAAACGAGTCGGGTCTTACCGATGGTCGAGCGCGAGCCTGTCGAACGGGCAATCGGTCGTCTCGGGTCGGTCGGTGAAACAGCCGCTCTCAATCAACTGATCGACGAATTGAAATTGCGGTGAACGATACGACGGATTTTGCTCACTGGCTGAAACTCACCGTCGCCTACGACGGTGCCGCTTTTGCCGGATGGCAGGTACAGCCGGAGCTGCGAACTGTGCAGGGCGAGTTCGAAGCAGCGTGGCACCGCGTCACCGGCGAAACCGTGTTGACCACCGCCAGCGGGCGTACCGACGCTGGGGTTCATGCTGTGGGGCAAGTCGTGGGACTACGCACCAGCACGCAACTGAGTCCGAACCGGTTGCAATTGGCACTCAATGCTCACTTGCCCGACGACATGGCCATCAAGGCCATTGAGGTCGCAGCGCGCGGTTTTCATGCAACTCACGACGCACTGCGAAAAACCTATCGCTACCAAATCCACGCGGGCAACATGCGACCCGTCGCCGGTCGACAGTTGGTGTGGCATGTGCGGAAATCGCTCGACATCGTCTGCATGCAACAAGCGGCACTGCTGCTCTGTGGGCGGCGCGACTTTGCCTGTTTCGAGTCGAGCGGTTCGGACCGCGACTCGACAATTCGCACGATTGTTTCGTGCCACGTATTCAAACACGACGAATTCCGATTCGATATCGAAGTGACCGGCGACGGTTTTCTGTACAACATGGTGCGTACCATCGCCGGCACGCTGGTCGAGGTGGGCAGGGGAGTACGCCCGGTCGAGTGGATAAGCCAAGTCGTGGCTTCGCGCGATCGACGACGAGCCGGACAGACGGCACCCGCTCATGGGCTTGTGTTGCAAGCGGTTGCCTACGACTAGCCGCTCACATCATACGCCTCGCGCTCAAAACAATTGCCGCGGTAAGCCGATTCGCCTCGCCACCACGCAGCGAGTGACGCAATGGCATAAGCAGGCAAGAAGAGCGGCCCCCAAGTGACGTATTGCCGCACATGAACGCGCTCGTGAACGCGTGTGATTTCGAGTGCGGCGGGGGTGCGTCCCCACACGACGTGGCCAATTGTCATTGCCATTGCTCCGCCGTCGATTGGCATCCTCGCAAGAATCCAAGTAATTGGTCCCCCATGAAACTCGATCACGCCTTCAACAAATTGAATGCGAGTGCCAAAGAGCATCGATACACCGCCTAAGAGGAGCCCTAACAACGTGTTTGGCGAAGCCCAGAGGTATGCGAAGGTCGAACGGAGTACGGGCATCGGGTCGCTTTCGTCTTTCGGCACAGAGAATTGCCAGTTAAACTGTAGTCTCTGTAGAGATTGTATCGCATTGGCCCCATGAGGCAGCATCGTGTCGAGCGGCTCCGAAATCGTTGGCAACTATCGCATGTTCCACCTGATCAGGGCGGGTGCCGTCTACGAAATTTGGGCTGTGCGACCCGTTTCGGGAACCGATCTCTATGCCATCAAGTGGCTTCCGCCGGGAAAGAAATACAGTAGCCAAGCTTTGAAGGAACTAAAATACGAGTACATTGTTGGCAAGACACTCGATCATCCCTGCGTCATCAAGACCTACGAATTCGAGACGACCAACAACGGTGCGTTTACGTTGCTCGAATACTTCAAGACACCGAACCTCAAGCAACAGATCGGCACCAACTCGGCCGGACTGCAATACCTCGCCAAGGAAGTGATTAGCAATTGCGCAAAGGGGTTGGGCCACATGCACTCGCGAGGTTGGGTCCATCGCGACGTGAAGCCCGATAATTTCTTAGTCAACGACAAGGGTGCCGTAAAGTTGATCGACTTTAACCTGGCGCGCAAGAGACCGGGGGGGCTCAGCAAACTGCTGGGCGGCAAGGCGAAGGTACAAGGGACTCATAGCTACATGGCCCCCGAACAGATTCGCGGTCAGCAAGTCGAGCCGACCGCCGATGTCTACAGCTTGGGCTGTGTGATCTACGAGATTTTTAACGGGCGACCACCATTCACGGCCAATTCGCCCAACGAATTGCTTGGCAAGCACCTCAAGACCAAGCCACCCGACCTGACACTGGTCGACAAGAATATTACCCCTGAGTTCGCGGCGTTCGTGAAACGGATGATGGCCAAAGATCCCGGCGAGCGTCCCGCGACGATGAAAGATGTTGAAATGGAACTTCGCGCACAGCGAATCTTCTATCACCCGCCCCAAATGCCCAGTGAAACGCCGGTAACGGACAGCGGAGCGAGCGAATCAGATGATGCGTAGCCGAGCAAGGCGAATTACTATCGTAGGAAATTAGCAAACATGGCAAGTGCAAGTTATCAACTCGACTTCGAGCAACCCCTCGTCGAAATCAATCGCGCGATTCAACAACTCGAATTGTCGAACGACGACTCCACGAGTACTCGCGAGAAATTGCGCGAACTTCGCAAATCGCTCATCGAGCGCACACGTGAAGTCTATGGCCAGCTCGACGAGTGGCAGACGGTTCGTGTCGCCCGACATCCCGACCGGCCGATGCTGACCGATTATCTCGACCTTGCCTTCGACGAGTTCGTCGAACTGCACGGCGACAAGTTCTTTGGCGACGATCGGGCACTACGCACCGGCTTCGCAAAACTCGACGACTTCAAAGTCATGGTTGTCGGTCACCACAAAGGCAAGACGCTCAAAGAACGCAACGAATGCTACTTTGGCTGCGCCCATCCCGAAGGCTACCGCAAAGCCATGAGCAAAATGCGGATGGCGGCCAAGTATGGCGTTCCGATCATCTGCATCATCGATACTCCGGGAGCCTATCCGGGCGTCGGTGCCGAGGAGCGCGGACAAGCTCAGGTCATCGCCGAGAGCATGCTCATGATGAGTCAGTTGCCGACGCCCATCATTTGTGTCGTGATTGGCGAGGGTGGCTCCGGCGGAGCCCTGGGCATCGGCGTCGGCGATCGTGTGGCGATGCTCGAGTTCAGCTACTATTCGGTCATCAGCCCCGAGGGCTGCGCTGGTATTTTGTGGAAGAGTCACGACTACGCTCAAAACGCCGCCAAGGCACTCAAGCTGACCTCAAAGCACTTGTCACGACTCGGTGCGATTGACGACGTCATTGAAGAACCGATCGGCGGTGCCCATCGCGATCATTACCAAATGGCCTCGCGACTGAAGGTTTACCTCGTCCGCACGCTGCGCGAGTTGACCGAGAAACCGACCGACGAGTTGTTAGCCGAACGCTACGATAAGTTCCGCCATATCGGGCAGTTCATCGAGCCTTCGTTAGGCGACTAATCTACGCCGGTGACTCACGTCACCGGCTCGCCTCGAAATCCATTAACGTCCGATAATCTATGTTATGTTCGTTTTTTGGCCGTATATCGCCCGATTTAGTTCGTCGTGACCATATTGTATCCCAGCCCTATCATCGCGAGACACGAAGCTCCCATACCGGCTACGGTCCCAAATACGAACAATGACAGCCGCAAAGCATGCGTCCGAAAGCCGAGCCACGTAACGCAGCTTTCGGTTGCTGGACCGGCCAAGAAACACAAATTGACCGTCACTACCATCACAACGAATTGCATCCAGAATGCTGGCTCGCTGAATATCGCGAATGAAAACCAAGACTGGGCAACGCCCCACGTCCAAACAACCAGCACGGCGTTGAACCAGAGCCGCAACTTCTCCCAGTCGAGGAACGTCCGTTTGGCGATTGCCTCAAAACTGTCGCCAATGGCAACCGGTTCGACCGTCGGCGCGTCGGATGCAGCTTCTGGCGATTGATAGGGATTCGGCATTTCCATGGCCGCATTGTAGCACGACTCTCCGAGTCGTGATTTCATGATTCGGCGCTCCGTGCATCGATGGCTTACCAACCGCTGGGTGGTTGTGTTGGATTGCTGCTCGGCCACGC
>JBGSWC010000248.1:0-9472 GCA_041752635.1 Pirellulales bacterium
CACGGCGATCGACGACGAACTGAGACTGACACCGATGGTTCGCGCGGTGCGCGACGCCAGTCCCAGCGTCGTGAACATCCAGGGACAAAAAACCGTTACCGATGCCGCCGATGGATCGGGGCGTATCGAAGCCCCTCGCCAAGTGAATGGCATGGGAACGGGAGTTGTCATTGATCCGCGTGGCTACATTCTCACGAATCATCACGTGGTCGATGGCGTGCGGCAAATCAACGTCACGCTCGACGATCAATCGACTTATGTCGCTCGCATGGTGGCCCGCGACCCGGCAACCGACCTCGCCGTCATTAAAGTCGACTGTTCGCGATCGCTGCCGGTGGTGAAGATCGGAACGTCGTCCGACCTGCTGCCCGCTGAAACAGTGATCGCTGTTGGCAATGCCTATGGATATCGCCACACCGTCACTCACGGCATCATCTCGGCGCTGCATCGTGATGTTCAGGTTAGCGACACCCAGAGTTACGACGATCTGATTCAAACCGATGCCAGCATCAACCCGGGCAACTCTGGTGGACCGCTGCTCAACATTCACGGCGACATGATCGGCGTCAACGTCGCGGTGCGAGCGGGTGCCCAGGGAATCGGTTTCGCAATTCCGATCGACAAAGCGATGGATATTGCCGCCGGCATGATGAGCATCGATAGCATCGAGGGCCACTGGCACGGCTTGGTGACTCGCACCCTGCCCCGCTCGAAAGAAGTGATGGTCGAGCGTGTGCTGCCTGGCAGCCCCGCCGAAGCAGCAGGCATCGAAGCGGGTGACACACTCACCCAAGCGGGCAGCGTGAAGATCGAGCGAGCGCTCGACATCGAGCGGGCACTGCTGGGCCAATCGACGGCCACCGACATTCCGGTCGAAGTCGTGCGAAATGGTCAAGTCAAGGCAATCGCCATGCACGTCGGCCGCCGTCCCGGCATCGCGATACGTCGCAGCTTCGATACGGCCCCCGCCAGCGGTGACGACCGCGCTTGGGACCTGCTTGGACTCTCGCTAAGCGAAGAACCGAGCAGCACCTTCGCAAAAGCGGGCACGAAATACACCGGCGGCGTGCGGGTTAAAGACGTCCGCCCCGGCAGCTCGGCTGCCTCCGAGGGCATCCGCTCGGGCGATATTCTTGTGGGCGTCCACCGCTGGCAGACCAGCTCGCTGCAAGACGTCGAATACATCGTCAGCCGTACGAATGTTGCCCAGATGGGACCGGTCAAGTTCTACATCCTGCGTGGCACCGACACGTTCTATGGCCAGGTGAAAGTCGCCAGCCAAGCGACAAGTACGCGGCGATAGCTTTCCGAATGTAGCCACCGTCGCCAGACGGTGGACACGCTATCGACGGCGCTTCCACGCTCTTGGCGAGCGTGGCTACATTCCAAGCGATGCCTTACACTGCCAGTCATGGAACTTGAATTTCTCGATTGGCTCCGCTCTCGCTTAAGTGATGCAACTGGCGTCGCACAGAACTGGCAAAACGACGCTGCTGTGCTCACGCCTCCAGCGGGCAAACAACTCGTCGTCACAACCGACGCCGTGGTCGACGGCACCCATTTTAAGTCGGCGGGGCACTCGCTCGAATTGATCGGCCGCAAGGCGCTGGCCGTGAATCTGAGCGATCTGGCCGCGATGGCAGCCGAGCCATCGTCGGCGTTCATTTCGATCGTCGTACCGCGCGATGGCATCGGGGGGCTGGCGCCGATCGACGTGATTCGTCGCGTGTATGAGGGCATCATTCCGCTGGCCGACGAGTTCGGTGTCACCATCGCCGGCGGCGATACCAACGTAGCCGATGCGCCGCTGACAATTGCCATGACCTTGATCGGCTACGTCGACCACGATCGCGCCTGGCGACGCGACGGTGCCAAAGCCGGCGACGCGATCTATGTCACCGGACCGCTGGGGGGCAGCATCGACGGCCACCATATGACGTTCGTTCCGCGCGTACGCGAGGCGCTCGCCATCGCCAAGTCGTGCCAAGTGAACGCGGCGATGGATATCTCCGATGGCCTTTCGCTCGACCTGTGGCGGATCTGTGAGGCGAGTGGAGTCGGTGCCGAACTCGATGCGGGCGCGATACCCATCAGCGAGGTCGCGCGCCGGCTCGCCAAACGCGATAACCGTGAGCCCCTTGAACACTCCCTGAATGACGGCGAAGATTTTGAGTTACTGCTCGTCGGCCCAAGCGAATCGCTCGATCCGATGAACTTAACACCAATCGGCCGCTGCGTGGCAGAGCGATCAATAACGATCAATCATGGGGAGCGGCGGGAAGAGTTGCCGAAGCGTGGGTTCGAGCACCGATAACACCCTTGCGACGCGAGATATTCACCCTCGCGCGAATCTCAAGTACAATCTCATCCATGACGGCTGACCAGCGACTTGCTCGACTCTCCGAAGCACGCGACCACGAAGATTCGTGGACCGAGTGGTATCGCCTGACGCCCCAAGAGCGCTGGGCCGAGTCAATGAAGCTGTGGGCGTTCTACTTGCGCGTTGGAGGCTCTCTTGATCCCGAACCCGATCCACAAAGTCCTTTCGACGCTTTCGTCCCACGAGGTAAGGCACCTGCTTATGGGGGGTCAAGCGTGCGTGTTTTACGGCGCGGCCGAGTTTAGTCGCGGTGAGCGAAAGTACTTGTAGCGGCTTTTTCTCTTCAACTCTGCGCTCTTCGCGTACTTTGCGGTTCGAAACAAGATGAACTACACCTCCCACAACGAAGCCGACACCGACCAACTCGGTCGCCAACTCGCCGAGCGAATCAATCCCGGTACGGTCATCTCGCTCAATGGCCCGCTCGGTGCCGGCAAAACCCGACTCGTGAAAGCGATCGCGGGTGCCCTCGGCTTCGACGCCACCAAAGTCACCAGCCCGACGTTCGTACTGGTGAACGAATACCGCGGCGGCCGCCTGCCGGTTTACCACTTTGACGTCTATCGCCTCAAAGACATTGACGAGTTCATGGAACTCGGACCCGATGAGTACTTCGAGGGGGATGGGGTGTGTTTGGTTGAGTGGGGTAATCGCGTGGCGGAGTGCCTGCCGCGCGATGCTTGGACGGTTGATATTGAAATCGGGCAGGGGAACGAGCGGGCGTTCTTGTTTACTTTGCCAGTCAGCGATTAACAACTGTTTATTTAATCGCTGCGAATATTTCTTGAACCACGGCGACTCGGTGACACAGCGAGCTGATTTCCGTGCGTTTGCCGCGAACGATTGAGTTCGTCTGAGTCATTCGAGCGCCTCCCACGGATTCCAGAGAATCCCCAACCAAATCAGCAAGCGAGAAAGTTTAGAGTTGTGGTATCGAAGCGGCATAATAAACCAAACCGGAACTTCTTCGCCTGTTCCAACGCGTAACTTTAGAGGCCGAATTTCAGGTATGTCGCCAGGCCCCTGTTTGAACCAATCCGATACTGGAATCCATAACGGACCATCGGGGCGACGAAGCATCAATTGCCAGTTTCCTGGAATTCGCATTGCAGCGAAATGTCTCTCTAACTGCTCGGGTGTGCCAGTAACAATATCGCAAGGTTGTAGTTTCTTCCCCATTCCATAATTAGTGACTTGCCAAGTTAGCTGGCCATCAGAACGCAGTGTATTCGCTATGATCTTTACATCGGCGATCCAGTCAATCGCGATAGTTCGCGTGATTCGGCGACCTTTTCGGTACCGTACAGCGTTCAAGATGTCGACGACTCGAAGCATTTGACTTCTCTCGCCGTGTCGTTGTGTTGCCGTGATTTCGTTCAACGGCCGGAACGACGATGCTAAGCGATTCGGCTACAAAATAAACTTGCTCAAATCTTCGTCCTTCGAAATCTTATCGAGGCGCTCTTTCACATAAGCCGCGTTGATCGGCACGCGGGCGGCGCTCATGTCGGGGGCTTCGAAGCTGAGTTCTTCGAGCAATCGTTCCATGATCGTATAGAGCCGCCTGGCCCCGATGTTTTGCGTTGTTTGGTTCACTTCGAACGCATAGCTGGCGAGCGCTTCGATCGCGTCGGGCTCGAAGACGATGTCGATGTTCTCGGTCTGCAAGAGCGCCGTGTACTGTTTGGTGAGCGAGCTTCTTGGCTCGGTCAAAATCCTTACGAAATCGTCTTTGGTCAGGTCGTTTAGCTCGACCCGAATGGGGAACCGCCCTTGCAATTCGGGCATCAGATCGCTGGGCGACACCTTGTGGAACGCACCGGCGGCGACGAACAGAATGTGGTCGGTCTTGACGTATCCATACCGCGTTTGCACCGTCGTCCCTTCGACGATCGGCAGCAGGTCGCGCTGCACACCCTGACGCGACACGTCGGCCCCCTTGCCTCCTTCGCTGGCGACGACTTTGTCGAGCTCGTCGAGAAACACAATACCGACATTCTCGGCCAGCTCTATCGCCTTGGCGTTGACCTTTTCTTCGCTAATGAGTTTCTCGCACTCCTGCTCGAACAGCACCTTGCGCGCATCGCGGATCGCGAGTTTGCGACGGACGATGTTCTTGGGGAGTATTTTGTCGAGCATCCCCTGAATATCGACGTCCATGTTGTCTTGCCCCGGCCCCATGCCAGGAATCATCATCGCTTGGGCCTTTTGTTCGATCTTGATTTCGACCTCGCGCTCTTCGAGCTCGCCAGCCACCAGCATCGCCTTCATCTTTTCGCGGCTTCGCTCGTAGCGATCGGGCGAGTCGTCGGTATCGACCCCCACGTCGAAGCTCGACGGCGGCGGCACCAACAAGTCGAGCAACCGGTCGTCGACATGTTTCTTGGCGAGATCTTCGACCGCCGCCATCTCACCCTCGCGGACCAGCCCAATGGCGTTTTCGACCAACTCGCGGATCATGCTCTCGACATCGCGTCCATAGTAGCCGACCTCGGTATATTTGGTCGCCTCGATCTTGATGAACGGCGCACCGGTCAGTTTGGCGAGCCGCCGGGCGATCTCGGTCTTGCCGACGCCGGTGGGACCGATCATGAGAATATTTTTCGGCGCAACCTCTTTGCGCAACTCTTCGTCGAGCTGTTGGCGACGCCAACGGTTGCGTATCGCGACCGCGACGGCCCGCTTCGCATCGGCTTGGCCAATGATGTGGCGGTCGAGCGCTTCGACAATTTCGCGTGGTGTCTGACTCGATGTCTGACCTTGTGTCAGGTCGCGCATGGCATTTCTTCGACTACTAGGTTATTGTTGGTATAGACACAAATCTCGCCGGCGATCGACAGTGACTCGCGGACGATTTCGCTCGCCGACATTTGCGTGTGAGTCGCCAAAGCGCGAGCCGCCGCGAGAGCATAGTTGCCGCCGGAGCCAATAGCCAGAATCCCGTCGCTCGGCTGGATGACGTCGCCTGTGCCCGAAATGAGCAGCGTGTCGCGCTCGTCGGCGACCGCGATCAGGGCTTCGAGCCGCCTTAGCGCGCGGTCCATTCGCCATTCTTTGGCCAGTTCGGTTGCCGCGCGGGGCATGTTCTTGGGATAGTCTTTGAGCTTGGCCTCAAACCGCTCGAGCAGCGCAAACGCATCGGCCGCCACCCCGGCAAAGCCGGCCATCACTTTGCCGTCGCCGAGCAGGCGCACCTTGCGGGCGTCGGACTTCATCACCGTTTGGCCCATACTCACCTGGCCATCGCCCCCCATGGCGACGCGGCCATTGCGGCGGATGGTGACGATTGTCGTCGAACGAAACTTCATAGAAATCCTGCACTCGCTGGTAAACGGTTGGCGAATCCGCGATTTTCGCCGCTACGAGCAGTTTGCCCAAGGGGGCATTGCCGTTGCACAGGCTCCCAGCCTGTGCTACGGAGAGGTCGCTAGTTTCCGGGGCTTACAAAGCCACTGCTTATCACAAGCCGCCCGCCCGCACTTCGTGCAAGCATACTGCGGATTGGCAACAATCTCGCGAAGCTTGTCGAAATCGTCGCGGAGATCTTTTTTCGTCCAATCACAAAGCTCCTTGGATTTCGCCTTCGATTCTTTGCTCGTTTCTTTGCTCAACGGATGCCTACTTTCGCTGGGTGTCAATTGCCATCAGCCAATTATAGGCAGCTTGGCACCCTTTTTATGTAGCGGAAGGCGCGAGATACGAAAAAGCTCGCTTCGCCCCACGTTGCGGATCGATGGAGCTGGTGTGTAAGGTTAACTGACAGCCACGAGCCAAGGCTCGTCGGTAGCAGAAGCAACTCTCCACACTCAACACTCCACCCACTCCAATATGCCCTCAGTCGCCGCCATCATCTTAGCCGCTGGTCGCAGTTTGCGCTACGCTGACAAAGCCTACAAAAAGCCATTCGCGCCGCTGGCCGATCGGGCGGTGTGGTTGCACTCGACGCAGAAGTTCGCCGACCGCGACGACGTGAAGCAAACCATCGTCGTCGTATCAGCCGACGACGACGAGTTTTTTCGCGAAAAGTATGGCGCAAACTTAGCGTTTAGTGGTATCGAAGTCGCCGTGGGTGGTGACGAACGCAGCGATTCGGTCGCGGCAGCGCTTGCACTCGTAAACGAATCGATTGAGCTTGTTGCGATTCACGACGCGGCACGCCCCTGCATTGAATCGGCCGACATCGACCACGTGGTCGCGGCGGCTGACAAACATGGCGCGGCGATATTGGCGGTGCCGGTGGCCGACACGCTGAAGCGGGCAGGCAAGGGGAACCAAATCGAAGCCACCGTCAGTCGCGCTGGGCTATGGGCGGCTCAAACGCCCCAGGTGTTTCGCCGCACTCTGATCATCGAGGCCTACGCAAAGCGAGGGGCCGAGCCGGCGACCGACGATGCCGAGTTGGTCGAACGACTCGGTCAGAAAGTGCAACTCGTCGAAGGGAGCGCGAAGAACATCAAAATTACGAAGCGCGGCGACTTGAAACTCGCCGAACAGATCCTTCGTACTGCCGCACCAACATCAACCCTCGGCAGCAAACATCCCTTCGCTGGCGACGACCTGTGGCGGTAAATGCCGGCCAGCGTACTCAGCGAACCGGTGGCAGCAACTTTGGTCCGGCATTGTCGACCGTCGGCGGAGTTGCCGACCACTGCGTCGAATCGGCGGGTGTCCGTTCCATTGGCGTGATGTCGCGCGGTGAAACGGCGGGCGACCAAGCAGGTGTCGCGAGCGAAGTCGACGGCGACTGGACAGCGGGTGCCGACCAGTTTTCGCTCGCCGGTTGCGAAACCAACGCGCTACGAGCCAGCCGTGGATCGGCCAGCGGTGTGCTGGGCGCGGCCTGTGCCACACTTGGATTCGCCAGAGCGGGATCGATGGCAGCCGCTTGTGCAAAGTAGACAGCCGCCTCGTCCGTACGTCCGCGTTTCTCGAGCAGCCGAGCGACGTTAAACTCCGCGACGCCAGGCGGATGGACGGCCGCCAATTCCGCAATGGCCCCTTCGATGTCGTTGCTCTCGACCAGCACAGTTGCGAGGTTATTTCGATACAACGCTTTATCGGGAACTTTCGCGACCGCTTGTTTCAATAGCGCCCGCGACTCGTCGAGTCGTCCTTGACGCGCGGTACAGAGTGCGAGGTCGTTGAGCGTACCGGCGTCGCCACCACTCGCGGCCATCGCTCGTCGATACAGATGCTCGGCGGCGCCAAATTGGCCTTGGCGATCCTCGAAGTGAGCCGCCGCGCGGAGGGCAGACAAATTGTTGGGAGCGGTCGTTACCGCCTTTTGATAGTGCTCGCGAGCACTATCGATTTGCTGTGAACGCTCGGCCAGCTTCGCCGAAGCGACGTGGAGTTCGGGCGTGATCGGTCCCATTGGCCGATTGAGGTTGAGCTCGTCATTGGCGGCCGGCTTCGTCTGCGAGTAGGCAGGCTTTTTCGGCATCATCGCTCGCAGCGGGTTGGTCGTCACCATGCCGCGCATCCGCTCCATGATGCCGGGCGAGTTGTCGCTCGCCGGTTGACCGACGCCACCGACGAATGGACCAGCGCTCGACCATCCGGCCGTCCACAGTACCCCGGCCGTAGCAAACGTTGCAACTATTTTTCGCACTGCTATTCCCCCTCGATGGTTTGCCGCGCCCGCCGACAAGCGATTGATTACTGGGCGGTTGCCGACGCTCCGCCCGACGATGCTGGTAACACCGCCGGCCGCATGTTTTCGCGATAAGACTGATTCACATGATCGACCGCTGCCGCCGGCCGTCCAACGCTAACAATATGTGTGTCGACGACCGTCGGCGTTTGGCCGTCGGATGCGGCAAGGGTGGCAAACTCCTGTGCGGCCGCAAGACGCAATTCGGTGATTGCCGGATCGATGTCGCGTTCGACATAAATCTGCCGACGTACCTCGGGAGCCTGTGTCAGCACCCACCTTACCTTCAGTTCGCCAGCTTGGGTCAGTTTGTTGGTCTTTAAGTTGAAGTGGTGAGCCCCGAGCAAATTCTGCTGACGCCAACCATTGTGGATCATCGTCTCAAAAGGGTTCGCTACCCACTGACGATCAGGACAAACATAGGGATAGGGCCACATGACGTTCCTGATGCGGCCTTCTTCGATTTTCGACATCTTGTGCCCCACCATGTCGGGCCAAAACGCCGAAGCCTGCTCGGTCACAAAACCGACCGCGAGGCTAGCAACAACAATTCCGGCGATGATCGTGAGGCGTGGCATAATACAACAAAGCTCCAGCGAAACGAAACTCGAGGGGGAAACGGCAGCCCACCTACCGAGTTCGGCAGCGAGGGCGTCGTAGGGGGAGTATCGTCGCGGCACGAGCGGCAGCTACGGAACTTCTGGTGCCACCCGACAAGTCGACGCAGTTTGCCCATTTTCAATTGCCAGCATTGGGTGCCATGCCCACATCGCGCTAGCAGGGTGGGCATGTTGGCTGGCGAATTTAGTCGCGCGGTGCAAAATTCGATCGAGGTGCAAAAGTCGACGCTTTTTGCACCCTCGCGATACACCAAACCCCTTGATTCGCAGTCTCCATCGCAATCGCCTGGTGCAAAAATCGGGGAATTTAAGTTCATTGCCGTCCGTTTCCGACGCCAACAATTCCGTGTGAGCGTCACGATTGTGGGTGTCATTTCTGGCTAGTTGACCGAGTCAGAAATCGATTCTTACGCCGAAGGCGTTGCGTCGCATAGCCTTGGGTTGCCGCGGCGCAGCCGTGGCTACCCAAGGTGGCTGTCGGAACTGCTCCACTACCCCAACGGGGTTGCGCCCTTCGTTGAGCGATTTGGCGTAACGCCTTTGGCGTCTACTTTTTTCCGGGTTCCCTGACCCAGTGTAACGGCGGCTGCGCCGCCGCAACCCTGGGCTAAAAGACGAAACGCCGTTGGCGTAGAAAGCCAACCCAGTGCGGCGACCAAACTCGCGATGCTCGCTTGGTCTTGCACTGGGCTATCGCGTTTCGGCCCTTCGGGCCTCGGTTGTGGCTTTGCCTTCAGAAACGAGCCCAACGTAACGACCACCTGTTTTTTGATTCCCATCTCCTGATTTCTCCCCATGAGTGCGAGAGCTTCCTCGCGC
>JBGSWC010000249.1:0-22060 GCA_041752635.1 Pirellulales bacterium
TCCCGCCAAACTGCCCGTCAAGCCAAGCGATCAGATCACTGCCACCACGGCCGGGAATGAGCGTGGTGTCGGGGACAATGCTCCAGGTGAGCGTAATCGGCTGGCCAAAAGTGCCGGTGCTGTTGTTGGTGGCCGTTTTGGTCCAGCGGCCGTCGATGACAAAAGCCGAGACACTCTTGGCCGACAAAATCACCAGCGCCACGATCAGAATGGGATAGCGGCGCTGCATATTGCGTGTGCTGGTTTTCGCGAGAAGCTGTCAAAGTTACGTTGTCGATCAATTCGATGACCGAACCTTCGAGTCTCTCTATTCTAACTTGCCTCCGCAGAAGCCGCAAAATGATTGTCGCGTCACTCGTTTTCTCGTTTTCTCCTTTCTCACGGGACAAACGCCCCGCCACCGGCGACAATGAGATAAACACCCGCTGCATCCAGCGAACAGAACGGCATGGCGAAAGGCCACCACAAATGCTTGGCGAGCGGCGACATCGCGCGATTGCTCGACGAATATGGCCCTGCGCTCAGGCTCTACGCCAGTGGTTGGTCGAACGAACCCGACGATTGTGTGCAAGAAGCGCTGATCGAGATCGCCGCCCAGGTGCCGCCCCCCGAGCGTCCGCTGGCGTGGCTTTATCGGGTGATACGCAGACGGGCGCATTCGCATTACCGCAGCGAATCGCGCCGCACGAAACACGAAACCATCGCCGCCGAAAGGCGACGGGCGGTCGAGACGACAACCGAGTCTGCCGAGCTGCGTGACTTGCTCGCGCAGCTCGACGACACGTCGCGCGAGCTGGTGGTATTGAAAATTTGGGGCAATCAGACCTTCGCCGAAATCGCCGAGATCACCGGCTGCTCGACAAGCACACTTCATCGTGACTACGCCGCCGCGATCGAGCGGCTCCGCACACTTTGGACCGCGCCAACTGACCCTATTGCAACCGAGTCGAGTCATGTTATCTGAAAAATCGTCGTTGCCCGAGTTTGAACAACAGCTTGCGGGAATCGTTCTTCCCAGCGCACGCGTCAATCGCGACGCGCTGATGTTTGAAGCGGGCCGACAAGCGGCGCGGGCCGAGGCGAAGCGATCGGCTTGGCCCCTGGCAACGGTCGCATCGATGGCAGCCAGCGTCGCGCTGGCGGTACTGCTTGTGCGCGAGTGGAACCAGCCGGCGCAAGTTGCCACGAACGAAGCGTCGCGTTCGACCAGCGAGCCGGAAGTGTCAGCGCCGGGAGTGAGTAAAGTCGTTGAAGTCGCTGTGACGCAAGATGAAGAAACACCGGTGGCTGCGTTTGCGGAAACGGGCCCCAACGGCTCGCCTCCGCGAGCAACAACAGCCAAAAGTTGGTTGGCATGGTGGCCGGGCAATGTGTCGAATCCGCGCGAAAGACTCGCGACGACGAGCCTGATCGGTCGCCGATTGCAACTGACCGAGGATCGCAGCTTCGTGAGCAGCAGCGAAACAACCAGCTCACCACCAACACCCCAAACCGCTCGTGAGCTGCTCGACGAGTTGCTTGGATCGTGAATGTAGCCACGCCTCGCCAGAGCGTGGACACATCGGCGACAGCGTACACAAGTTCATCCACCGTCTGGCGACGGTGGCTACATCATTCGGAAGTCGACATGAAATACCTCATTTGCCTGCTGTTCACACTTCTCACATCAACCGCGTCGGCGCAAACGGTTTGGGAGCCAATTGACGTTGACAATGTTCAAGTCATCCGCATCACGGCCACCCCGGCCGACGCGCCGGTGCCACTGCTGAAGTATCAATTCGACTTAAAGCCATCGCAGACAACCCACGGCAACGCGGCGGTCGACTATCGTCGGGCGTTTGCTGAGAACTGGACAAGGGGGGCGTGGGAGGCCGCCCGCAAAATGTATCCCGAAGACGAAGTCGACGGCGAGCCACTCGCCGAACGGCTGTACGACAACGAAATTCCCTTGCACGAATTGCCCAAGGACAAGCTCGCGCGAGTGTCGCAGAACTTCAACAGCGTGATTAAGAACTTTGTTCGCCCTGGTGCAAGCCGTCGCCGGTGCGATTGGGAATTGCCAACGCTCGACCTTAAGGCGGGCGACCTAATCTCGTTGCACTTGCCCGAGATTCAAGAGATGCGTTCACTTGCGCGGGCGGTCACCTTGCAAACGCGCGCGGCACTCGTCGAGCGGCGGTACGACGACGCGGTCGATCTGATGCGAATGAATTACACGATGGGTCGTGATACGGGTCGCGAGCCGCTGTTGGTTTGTAACCTCGTCGGTATTGCCATCTGTGGAGTTACATCGGACACAGTGCTCGACTTGATCGGCGTGCCCGACTCCCCCAATCTCTATTGGGCACTCACCAAGTTACCGACCCCCTTGGTGCCGATCCGCCGGGCGATTGAAGTCGAGATGGAACTCGGCAAGCGGACGCTCCCCTTTTTACTCGATGCCGAGAACGCCAATTATTCGTACGAAGAGTGGAACCTTCGCTGGAAACAGGGTGCCCAACTCTGGGACGAAAATGACTTATGGAGAGACATAGAACATTTGTCGGGAGACGGCCACAACTGGCGACCGGCAACCGAGCTTGCCCCTACACTCTATGGCATCGCCGGTTATACACACGCGAAGACGCGATTGGTCGCTTGGGGCTACGATGTCGACGAAGTCGAAGCGATGCCGGTCGGCCGGGTGCTGACGCTCTACACGTCGCAAGTTTATCAAGACATTGCCGATCGATTGGAAGTGGCTCACAGCTTGCCCTTCGCCCAATCGCGCGCTGTCTACAACCAGGCTGAGCAAGAGTTGCAAGCTCGCGGGCCGCTTTCGAATCACCCCGACCGCGAACTTATCCCCCTGGCGACGCTGCTGCTGCCGGCGGTTGGTGCGTCACGGGCGGCTGAGGTGCGGACTGATCGCACGATCGCAGCGCTGCGAGTGATCGAAGCACTACGAATGCACGCAGCCCAGAACGAAGGTGCACTTCCCCAGTCGCTCGACGAGGTGACCTGTGTCCCCATCCCCAAGAATCCGGCGACCGATGCCCCGTTTGTGTACGAGCTCAAGATGATCGATGGCAAGTCGGTTGCTTTCATCGAGTGCCCTATTAGCGACGGAATTCGCCTTGCTTATCGCTACGAACTGACGATCCGTTAGTAATGACCGTCCGTTTGTAGTGACCGCATTCATGCGGTTGAAGTTGCGAGGAATGTTGAAGGCGAAAACCCGATGAATCGGGTTACTACGAACGATTACTACGAACTGCGCGACCATCTTCCCAAATCGTTAACTATCCGGAGCCTAGTCATGACACGAATTATTGCACTACTACTTTTCGTCGTCCCTATCTCCCCCTGTTGGGCCGACTCGCCCGACATCGACCGTGTCACGAAAGCCATCACGCCCTACCTCAATGGCGACACGTTTGCCGTGGCGACCTTGGCGGTCGACGAAGCGTGGCCCACTGTGATTGGCGATCTACTCGTCGACTACAAGATCGTCACCGACGACGAAATCGACTCGATGCGCAAGGGTATCGAGCAAACCAAAGGAGCGCTCGCGACGCTGCGTGAGTTTGGTGTCCGCGAAGTGTCGATCGTCGCAGGTGTGGCCGATATGAGGCCCGAAGCGATGCCTCTAGCTGCGGTCACTTGCGACGAACCCCAGAAGGACGCCATCGATCTGCTGCTCAAACAGTTCCTCCTTGAGCCAACTCCGCAGGTTGCCCACCAATGGGTCGACGATACTGTGCTGGTAGGCACACCGGCGACTATCGAGCGTTACGAAACCCTTAAGACGTCTGACCGCAAGGACTTAATCGATGCATTGCGCAAGGCGGTCGCGAACAATGCCAGCGGCGGATTGGTGGCGGCACCGGGAAACGACGTCCGCCGGGTGCTACGCGAGTTGTGGCCCACGCTGCCGAATCCTTACAGCGATCTCGACGCCAAACTGATGGCCGATGGCATTCGCCAATTATCGGTCACTCTGCGTCGCCCACCGGAGTGGCGGGCACGGGTTGCAATCGAGACAGCGAGCGAAGCCAATGCGACGACTCTGGAGCAGCTTGCTGAAACAGGACTCAACCAACTGGTGGTGCTGGCGGGCGAGCAGTATGGGGGCAAGCCAATCGCGACAGCGCTGAAGCAGGCGCTACCGTTGCTAAGCCCCAAACAGCAAGGGAATCAGCTAACGATCGATCTCGTACACGACAAACCCGACGTGAAGCAGATGGTCATCAACGTCTTGTTGCCGGCGGTCGAAAATGCTCGTGAAAGTGCCAGACTGAATAGTCACATGAACGACATGAAGCAAATCGCGCTGGCGATGCATAACTATCACTCCACATTTGGCACATTTCCCGCGTCCGCGGCCATTTGCGACAAAGATGGCAAACCACTGCTGTCGTGGCGAGTGGCGATTCTGCCGTTCATTGAACAAAAAGCACTGTTTGACAAGTTTCACCTCGATGAACCGTGGGACAGCGAACACAACTTGAAGCTCGCCAAAGAGGTGTTGCCCGGGGTTTACTTTGGTAACGTGAGCGACGAACTCAAGATGCAAGCGAAGACGACCTACCAAGTGCCGATAACAGAAGGAACGGGTTTCGCGCCGATTGAAAAAGCCAATGCTGAAGTAGCTGGCGATGCTATGGCTGGTTTCGGTGAAGGAAACGAAGCGCCCGCTGGCCGGCGCAAAGATTCCAAAGTGGTTGAGCGAAAGTTTCAGGGACGAACGTACTACACCCCCCGAGGTTCGCAATTCCGCGACATCATCGACGGCTCATCGTTGACGATCATGGCGGTGCAAGTGGCCGACGAAAATGCGGTCTTCTGGACCAAGCCCGAGGATTGGTCGCCCGATCTGGCCGATCCAATGGCGAAACTTAAACAGGCAGGTCGCAATAGTTTTGTGTCTGCCTGGATGGATGGCCACGCGAAGATGCTGCCATTCGACATGAACCGCGAGCTACTCAAGAAGATGCTCACGAATGCCGGTCGCGAAGTGATTGAGCGAGACGAAATACCTTAGCGGGACTATGCTACGAACTTTCGCGGAGTTCTGTGGACGAAACATCTTCACGAAACTCCGTCTCGGCAATTCCATCGCAAAGCGCGCGGAGGGCGCTTGGTAGTTCGATGTCTTCGAGTCCTTGAAACTTGCCCTCCATCAAGCGGCCGAAGACGAGGAAGCGGCAGTTCTGATGGGCGAGTTCGCTTAATGCCGACTGCAGTCGGGCTTCGTCGCCAGCGTAGTAAACCGGATTGCCAATGCGGGTGATCGTGTCGATACCGACGGCGAAGATGCAGCCGGGCATCAGGCGAGCTTTTTCGACGAAGGTGGGCGCGGTCGTGATGACGTAGGGGGACTCGCCAAATTGTTTGACTCGCTCGGTAAGGTCAACAAAATCGAGGGCCGGTTTGTCGACGTTCGTGAGCGAGAGTTCGTAAACGGCGCGGCGGCCAGTTAGTCGCTTGGCAACATCAGCAATGCCCCGATGACCAGCGTGCATCGGGTTGAACGAACCACTCACCACGACCGTCGAGCCAAGCTCGTTGGCGTCGATACCGCTCGCGATACATGTACGATGCCTGAGTAGCAGTTCACTCCACTCGCTTGGTGCGATGACCGCGTGTTCGTCGATGTGTTCGTCGCCAATGAGATCGATTTCGCAATGAGGCAAGTCGATCGCACTTGCGATGGCGTTTAGCACCAAGCGACAGGCGATGCCTTCTTCTTGCCAGCGCGTGCGGGCTCCTTTGGTGAGCGTGAGCGTCAGCGTGCCGGTCGCGGATTCGGTTTGCCAAGAGACATGCACCCGGTGGTCGCCACGCTTGGGGCGGTCGCTGGCGAGCGTAGCGGTGCAGCCAATGCCAACCAGTCCTGACCGCATTTCGGCGACGAGTTTCTTCGCGCGACTCCAAGCGGCCATCGCAATCCTGCGGCTGGTGGCGGCGCTGCAAGCCGACTCGGGGACCGCGCCGAGAAATTCGTTGAGCGAAGCTGCCGAGTAGGGAGAGAGTCCTTCGAGCAGCGTTCGCGATGCGCCGGGAACGCCGGTGAGCTGGCCGATTGCGGTCGCCCCGCCACCGGTCGCCGCCACAACCACTTGGCGACCGCTGGCGTGCATGGCCTCGATGAGTTGTTGGATTTCGCTGTCCATGATGTTGCGTTTGTTCACTTTGCTCCTGCTGACATTGTTGCAGTTTGGCAACGCAGTGCGAATTGCCCGTCGCGGCAAGTCATCAAGTTTCACTCAAACGCGATCGGTGGTAGCGAATAGAGCGATTGCCGGGCGTGAAAGCCAACAAACCGCCCGTTACCAGATGAGCCGGGCACACGCATTGCTTGCAAGGACCGGTAGCAAGCGGGAAAATTAACTCTGCACTTATCTCCCAGCCAGGTTCGCCATGGCCGAAGTCATCGAGGTCAACGATATCGAGTCGCTCGCCGGCCACAAATTGGCTTGGGACGCGCTGTTGCCCGAAACACCTCGCGCTTCGCTGTTTCATACTTATGATTGGTTCGCCTGTTGGTACAAACACTTTGGCGCAGGGGTTCGGTTGCGCGTACTCGTCGTTCGCGCGGCGGGTCAGACAATCGGCATCGTGCCGCTGATTGTAACGACCGAGCGACATCGACTCGGCAGTGAGCGTGTGCTCACATTCCCACTCGACAACTGGGGCATGTGGTATGGCCCCATCGGCCGGAACACGGCCGCCACTTGGACATTGGCGGCGAAATACATTGCCAATTCGCGACGCAACTGGGATTCGGCCCGCTTGCGCTGGCTCGATGACTCCGGTCGCACACGTTGCCAAAGCGCTCTCCGCATGGCGGGCCTGACGTCGCAACAATCGAATTATCAACAATCGTCGGTGATTGAACTGCCGGCCAGTTGGGAAGATTACCTCGCGTCGCTCGATCGCAAAGTCCGCCACGAAGTCCGCCGTACGCTGCGCCGCTTCGACGAGAATCCGTCGATCGAGTATGTGCGGCACCGCCCCGAACCTGCTCGCGATGGCGATGGTGACCCGCGGTGGGATTTATTCGACGCTTGTCACGACATAGCGGCTCGGGGCTGGCAGTCGCATGTCGCCGACGGCAACACGCTTTGTCACCCCGAGTATCGCGAGTTCTATCGCGATGCCCATGCGACCGCCGCCCGGCTCGGCATGGTTGATGTCAACGTGATAACCAACTGCAACCGGCCAGTCGCGTTTTATTACAACTATCACTATCAAGGCCAACTGTTTGGGCTACGGATGGGCATGGATCGCGAGCGAGGCCCCAGCGGCGCGGGTCGCGCGGCGGTACTGATGATGCTTCGCGATAGTTTTGCTCGTGGCGACAATCGTGTCGAATTGGGAATTGGCGAGCGGCGGTACAAGAGCGAACTACGCACGTGCGTCGAACAAAACAACCAAGTGACTCACATCGCACCACTAGCGTGGCGGTCGCGAGCCATCGAGTTGTCGCAGCAGATGCGGAAACTCGTGGCCCGCTAGGCCTTTAAAGTCGTCAGGGAGCAGGCAAGAATGACTAGCAAGAATCGGTGCCAAAAGACGATGCCAAAAGACGATGCCTTAAAGACCACGACAAATGATAGTCCAAAACGATGCTATCGATGTAAGAGTCGATCCACCCCTCGGGACGATTCGACTTAATCGCCCCGACGCCGGCAACGCGCTGACGCTGGCAATGGCCGATGCAATCGTTGACGCGATTGGTGATTTGCACCTCGAAAAGCGAGTCCGCGCGGTTGTCATCGTCGGTGCTGGCGATTCGTTCTGTGTGGGCCGTGATCTTCGCGAAATGCATGGCGGGCACGAAGAGACACCTCCCGACAAAGCGCCCCATGCGCCGCAGCGATGGGGCGACGAGGTCGAGCGATTTCGCGATGTATTGGTGACGCTGCTCGAGTTTCCCAAGCCGGTCATCGCGGCTGTGGGGGGGCCCGTGAGTGGATTTGGCGTCGCAATGCTGCTGGCGAGCGACCTCGTCATCGCGACCGACGCTGCAAAGCTTTCGCTACCCGACACGCGACACGGATTAGTCGCTGGGCTGGTGACTCCGCTACTCGCTTATCGCGCCGGCGCCAGCACGGCGGCGAGGTTGTTACTGACCGCCAATGAATTTTCAGCCGACGAGATGCACCGACTTGGTCTCTATCACGAGTTGGTCGGCAATGATTTGTTGTGGGCGCGTGCATCGCAAATGGCGAACGACTTGCAGAGCGTGTCGGCCGAGGCGGTCGGTCTCACCAAACGGTTGTTGCTCGAAACGGCCGGCGAGCGACTCATGACCGATCTCACCTGTGGGGCCATCACCAGCGCCACCGCACGCACGACCGAGGCGGCCCAAGCGGGCGTGCGTGCAGCCGTCGAAGCACGCGAAACCGAGTGAGTTGATTCGAAAACAAGCGACCCAATCGACTCACAACTCCAACATTGGCAGCCCACCACTGCGAAGCTCGTCGATCATCGCAGCCGCGCCCGCAGGATCGGTCGGATCGAGTTTTCGCAGCACCGACACAACCTCGTCGGCCATTTTGCTTTTGCCCATTTTTTCGAGACACCACGCGAGTGCCGCGCCCGAGTCGAACCACGAACGGTTCGCGGGATGATCATACGGAACACCCGCGGGCTGATCCTCTCGCCGCCACGCCTTGAGGCCCAACTGCCAGGCGTAACCCAAATGGCCGCGGGCCAGCGGCAGGTCGTTGGCCGCCGCGATGGCAATTTGCCCCGCCAACAGGTGAGCCTCGACAAACTCGGCGCAGCCCGAGAGCAGCCAGCGAAGCTCGTCGCTGGCAATTTCGTATTCCTCGACCGCGATCATTTCGCGGACCTCTTCGATGTCTTCGGCCCGATCTCGAACACACCGGGGGTGCGACAAAAGCCATTGTCCGGCCGGCGATTTACGCAGCGATACGCCGCTCGTCGGCCGCGAGTTGTGCGGGTTGCGATTCGATCGTTGTGGTTTCTTTTTGGCCACAGAACACGGGGGATTCAGGTTTTGACGGAGTCGCTGCGGGGGTGCGTTACGCCGGAGCCATTTCACAGGAGCCAGTTTAATGCCCCCTGTAGCTAGCGACAGTGTGCCCGCTTCGTACGCCCCTGCCCGACCCTTGTGGGGGTTGCCAAGATAGCTAATCCGACCGGATTTGGCACTAAACTTGCATTTCGAACGATTATACGAATAATGAGTGTTTGCGGGACACAGCCCAAACCTGCGAACTCCCTTCCACACCCTTCCCCCCACCAATTTGGTTTCGCCCCCGCGATGAATGCAGCCCCCCTGCGAGTCGGGCGAGGCGGCCGCGCGTCGCGCGAAAGCAACGCGGAGTTTCTCGAACCCATAAAGTCGAAAGTGATGAAACGTATGAACGCCCCCCTTCAAACGAAACGATGCCTCGCCTTGTTGCTGGTGGCGACCCTGATGGCGACTCTGTCGCTTGGTGTCGTCGCGAATGCACAACAGCCGGCGAATGACGAGGCTGCAGCCGATAAACCGGACGTCGATCACTATGCCGTGCCCACCGACGCCGATGTTAAGACACTGCTCGACTTTCTCAACACGGTGCGTCGCCCGGCCGAACCAATTAAGTCGCGTGCCGCGATGGTCGATCACATGGTGAAGACCGCCGCTGCAGTCGATGTCGCCACCGACAAGATCATGGCAGCCAATCCGACCGATCGCCAACTCGCGACCGCGGTCCGCGAGAAACTGCGGGCGCTCGAAACGCTTCAGCAAGTGGGACAAGGAGATGCCGGCAAACGGCTCGAGGAGTTCATCACCAAAAGCCTTAAGAGCGACGTGCCCGAAGTAAGGGGTATTGTCAAACAAGCCGTGATGCAGATGACACTGCGAAACTGGCCCCGTTTGAGTGCCGACGACCGCAACAAGTTCTTTGCCGATGCAACCGAGATCATCGAGCAAGGAAATCTCGATGGCAGCCACTTGCAGATGATGTCGGCGGTAGTTCGCGCCGCCGAGCAAAGTGGTAACCAAGCCGAGGCGATTGCGCTAGTGACCGCCGCGATTCCCCAGTTCGCCAAGTCGCAAGACAAAATGGTGCAGGAACGGATAGGAGCACTCGACGGCATGCTCACGCGGCTCAAACTGCCTGGCTCGAAGCTCGAGATCGAAGGGACGCTCGTCAATGGCGAGCCGGTTGACTGGACCAGCTACCGCGGCAAAGTGGTGCTCGTCGACTTCTGGGCCACTTGGTGCGGACCATGCCGGGCTGAGGTGCCCAACATCGTGAAGAACTACGAAGCCTATTCAGACAAGGGCTTTACCGTTCTTGGCGTTAGCCTCGACAACAACAAACAACAGGTCGAAGAGTACCTGACCAAAGAGAACCTGCCTTGGCAGTCGCTTTATAGCAACGACGAAAGCGCCAACGGATGGCTACACCCGATGGCTGTAAAATATGGGGTCGATGCCATTCCCCGCGCAATTTTGGTCGATAAAGACGGTGTCGTGGTTCATATGAACGCTCGCGGACCGGCGCTTGGCAATCAACTCGAAAAGCTACTCGGCCCGGTCGACGAGTCGACCACCGATGCCAGCAAAGACGACGCCGCGAAAACGGCACAGGCCGAGTAGCCCCACACAGAATCGGCCCTCCACACAGCCTCGTTGTCTCACGGCAGCGGGGCTTTTTTGTGGAAACGTCGCAACAATCACGCGAATGCCTTACACTGAAGTCATGAAAACAACTCCATTCTCAATCTCCACGACCACAATTTTGGTCATCGCCATTGCTGGCTGCACGGCCCAAAGGTCGAGTCCGATCGCCCTTGCCACAGACGAAGGTGCAGCGACCGCCACCAGTGACGACAGCAGCAGCAGCGAAAAATCGGCCGACGGCTCGAATGACGGAACACTCGTCATTCCGGCCCAGTTCGTGAGCAACCAGACGGTCACCAATCCACTCGACGCGACCCGGGCCTACGCCTATCTCCAGACCATCAGCTCGCTCGGACCCCGCCCCAGCGGTTCGACCGGCATGAAGAAACAGCAGCAGATTCTCGAAGCCCATTTCACGCAGCTCGGGGGTACAGTCAGTCGCCAAGAGTTCGAGGCCCGCCACCCGCTGACCGGCGATCCCGTGAAACTAGCCAACATGATCGTCGAGTGGCATCCCGAGCGAAAAGAGCGGGTGCTGCTCTGCTGCCACTACGACACCCGGCCGCTCCCCGATCGCGACCCCGATCCCCAGGTTCGCCGCACCGGGACATTCGTCGGTGCTAACGACGGCGCGAGCGGTGTCGCCGTGTTGATGGAGCTCGCCCGGCTGATGCCCGACCTCGACAGCAAATATGGCGTCGATTTTGTGCTCTTCGACGGCGAAGAGCTGGTGTATGTCGACCGCCGCGACAAGTACTTTCTTGGCAGCGAATACTTCGCCAACGACTACGCGAAGAACCCCCCCGAACATAAGTACAAATGGGGCGTCTTGCTCGATATGGTGGGGGATGCCGACTTACAGATCTACCTCGAGGCCTACAGCTACCGTTGGCGCGACACGCGGCCGCTGCTGCAAGAAATTTGGTCGACCGCGGCGCGGCTCAATGTCCGCGAGTTCGTTCCTCGGGTTCGCCACGAAGTGAAAGACGACCACCTCGCATTACGCAACATCGCCAAGATCCCCACCTGTGACATCATCGACTTCGACTACCCCTACTGGCATACCGAGAGCGATGTGGCCCAGAAATGCTCGGGGGCGTCGCTCGCCAAAGTCGGCTGGGTCGTCTACGAATGGCTCCGCACTGCGAAATAAATGCCTGTTGCTAGCCCTTAGTGACGACTAACAACTGAAAACCAACAACGCAAGCAAATGTTCTTCGCCCTCATCGGACTCGCGCTGCTCGTCACTGCCGGACTGATGCTCGACAGTCACCGGCGAACTTGGGCAGAACGACGCGCGCAACTCGGCGAAGACCGCGATAAACAGGCACAGCTTGACTGGCGCAATGGGAGTGCCGAATATCGCCGGCGGATGCAAGCGAGCGGTACCGTTGCGGTGCTGGGGTTGTTGTTTGGGGCTCGCGATTTCATCCCGGCACTTCCGCTGGCGATGGCGATTTATCTGCTGTTGCTGGTCGCCGGTTGTTTGTGGGTCTTGGTGCTGGCGATGCTCGACGCCTGGGCCGGCATGGTGCGTATGTCGCAAGCCACGAGCGGCCAAGAAGCGGCCCGCGCGCGGCTCGAACACGAACTCACAAAAGCCCGCGAGCGAGCCGAGCAAGAAGCCACCGACTAGCAAGCAATCGAAGCCTCACTTTTGGGCTTCGTCTTTCGCTTTCATCTCTTCGAGTTGCTGTTCGAGCTTTTCCTGCGTTTTTTGCAACTCACTCACAATCTTTCGCAGCTCGACAACTTCTTTTGGTGCTAACGGACTTGTGTCTTCAAGCTTCTTGATCGACTCTTTGGCAAGACCCGCGTCGCGGCCCATTCCTTCGCCATCCGAAACCGCCTGCAGTGACGGAAGCGCCCGTGAATCGCCCAGCGTACCGAGAGCGCGAATCGCTTCGGTGCGGAGTCGTCGCGATTCGTCGGTCACGCATTCTTGCAAGAACTCGCGGGCCGGGGTTTTGTCGTCGGCCTCTTTCCACAGCTTGGCAATCACATCGAAGGCCACCGCGCCATCGCGGTCAGCGTAGTCGCGTAGATTGTTCTTGACGGTACGCAAGACACGCTCGCGCATGTTGACGGCCGCCATATCGCCAGCGGCCCGAATGGCTGCCGTGGCGATGACGTTACCAAAACTCTCGCGTGCCATCGCCGCTTCGATGGTCTCTTGGATTTCGTCACCGCTGTACTTGCCGAGTCCTTGCAGCGCGGCCGCCACAATCAGCGGATTTTTCTCGGTACTAACCACTTCCATCAGCGTCTCTTGTGCCCGTGGCCGATAGAAACTAGCAATCCCTTCGATTACCGCTAGTCTCACGCGTGCATCGTCTTGATCGCGAAGTTCAATGAGTGTCTTGAGCGCTGGTGTGGTGTTCTTCTTCGCAATCGCCTTCGCTGCGGCGACTTGCATGCCATAGTGGGGATCGTTCTTGAGCCGGTCGACGAGTGCCTCATATGACTGCTGGTCATTCTTTTTGGCAACCACGTCGAGCGCCAGCAGCCGCCCGATGATGTCGCTCTCGCGACCGAGTTGGTCCATCAACATGGGCGCCGGCTTGTTGAAGTCGACCTCGGCCAAAATGGTGTATTCCGGATCGAACCGCACACTGGTGGGCTGTTTCTTCAGCGGCACGTAGAAGTCGTGGACTTTGTTGTCGACGACAATGTCATGGTCAACAGGCTTGCCATCGACCCAAAATCGCAGTTTCGTTGCGAACGCAAAGAGCAGCGATTTGTCGCTCGTTGGTTGGGTCTGTTCGATGCTCACGTGAGCCAGCTTCGCTTTCGCATCCCACGAGTAGTTGATCTTCAATTTCGGATTGCCCGCGTGATAAACCCACTGGTCGAAGAACTGGTCAAGCTCGCGACCACTGGCCGTCTCGAGTGCGTCGATCAAGTCTTCGGTCACAACACTCGTAAACTTGTGCTCTTCGAGATAGGCCTTGATCGCCCGGCGATAAACGTCGTCGCCCAAATAATTCCGCAGCATATGGAGCACCCAACTTCCCTTGGGGTAGGCGCGGTAATCAAACTGCTCCCATGCGTTGTTGTAGTTGCGCCACACGATCGGTTTGGTGTCTTTCCACTCAGGAAGCACGCGATTCTTGGCGTCGCCCCACAAGCCAAACAACATCTCGTCGCGACCCAATTTGTGGCCGTCGTAAAGGTGTGTGTAATAGGTGGCGAATCCCTCATTGAGCCACAAGTGGCTCCAATCTTCGCAGGTAATTAAGTCACCAAACCATTGGTGAGCCATCTCGTGGGCGTCGAGTCCGCGACTCGATTTGATGTTCTCCCAAGCATCGGGATAAATCGTGCGATGTGTGAGCGTCGTGAGCGTCGTGTTCTCCATGCCCCCCGAAGTAAAATCAAGAATCGTCGCTTGATCGTACTTGTACCACGGATACTCGACCCCGATTTCCTTCTCATAGAAATCCATGATCAGCCGCGTATCTTGAAAGCTGTTGTCGGCATGTTCGGCCAGTGTGGGCTGTGTATGGAAGTGCAGCGGTGTGTCTTCGTGCTTGTCTTCGAGCGTCTCGAAGTAACCCGCCACGAGGCAGACCAAATAGCTCACGTGTGGCTTGTCTTGCAACCACCGCACGGCTTTCATGTTGTTTGCCTTGTCGACCTTCTCGCCCATGGGCTTACCGTTGCTGATCGCCTTCATGTCAGTCGGAATGTGACAGATCACTTCGGTCGTCGACTTTTCATTGGGATAGTCGAAGCAAGGAAACCAATGCCGTGCTTCGTGGGTTTCGCCCTGTGTCCAGATGTGGGTATCTTCTTCTGGATAACCAAGCTCAGGAGTTCGGAAATAGAGTCCCTGCTTGGGCTCACAACTGTAGGTGATGTGGACCGTCGTCTTGCGACCGACCGGCAAAGGTTCGGCGAATAGAATCGTAATTGTCTCGTCGGTCACCACCCTCTCGGCGATTTTCGCGTCGGACTCGATCTTATCGACAGCGAAGTTAATCGCATTGAGCGTCAACTCGTCGACCGGTTGCGAGATCGGTGCGAAGGTCAAGCTGGTTGTGCCCGCGACCGTCCGCTTGGCGAAATCGGGCGTCACATCGATTTTGAGATGCAACATATCGACGACCCGGTCGGGTGCGTACTTACGCCCACTCGCGGCATCGTTGCCTTCGGGCTCGGCCGACTCGAAATCGCGGGCATCGAGCTGATGCACCCGCCCACAATACCGACAGACGTCGAGGTCTTCGATGGCGTAGGCAACAGAACTGAGCGAAAGCGTGACAACGAGAGCGGCAGCGGTAACAATCGAGTGCATGGAGAATCGGTGGGGGTTAAGGGGACGGAGACCGGGAGTCGGGGAAGGTAGAATCCATGAGCCGTGGCCGTCAGGCCACGGGTCGCGATGTTCTTACGCGTTCCGCCCAAGTATAGTTTGCCCAGTATACCAGAGTCACCCGTTTTTTGCGGGTTGTGACGATGTTTTTTTGGCAAAAAGCCGATGACGCGTAGGTCATCGGCTATTCCGTTTGGTCTGTGTCCATTGTCCCCGTTTCGCAGCTTATATGAACCGATCTCAGCGAATCATTGCCGCCATCGTCCTCGTTACCGCCGGTGGCGGTTGGTTTATCTATCAATTACTCGGCCCGAATCCACAATTGGTGATTGCCGAGGATACGACGTGGTTAACCGAACCATTGGCCGACGATGGATTGCCCGATTACGCAAAATGGCTGCTCGACAAACAGCGTGAAGGCGTGACGCCCGAGAACAACGCAGCGATCCCGTTCTTGCAAGCGATGTGGCCAGCGGAGATTGACGAGGAACATCAGAAGCTCGTTTGCGACGAAATCGGCATGAAAGTCCCCGTGCAATCGGGAATGACAGCCCCTGGGGACGATGCTAACCTCGTTCGCGAATTACAACTTTTTGTCTTGGCTCGGCACAACATCTTTCCGCCAATGCCAATTAGGACTCAGGGCGAATTCGACAAATGGCGAGCAGAATACGAAGCCACAATCGCGGAACCAACCGATCCCGATCTGGGTTTCGTTGAAGTACCGACCTGGCAGCAAGAACCCTTTATGCGGGCGGAAATTGACGCGGCGCAATTGCTCGACGATTGCCAAAAACATCCCTGGCAACGTAACGACGTTCCTCCACTGTCCGATTGGATCGATCGCCACGAGCGAGAATTTGCACTGTTGCACGACGCGGCTCAAAGAAGGGAATACTACTGTCCGTCAGCAACACTTTTGGATGACCCATCTGCGCCTTGGGTCGACGTATTGCTCCCTGATTTGCCAGCGATGCGAAATGCAAGTGGTTGCTTATGTATACGTTTCATGATGCAGATTCAGAATGGCGATTTGTCGAACGCGTGGCAAAGCTGTCGCGACATCTACGGCCTCGCGGATCACGTAATGGCCGATACGTTGGTTGCGCAAATATTTTTGATCGTAATCGCAAATCAGGCGAACATGGCCACCCAGTCACTGTTGGACGACGAAAGGCTCTCAATTGGACTCGCCCGCGAGATTTCTGACTACCTTAGTGCCCGCAATCCTCGCCACGAAATGGCAAAGTCTCTTGATGAATCAGAACGAATCACGTGTCTCACGACCGTGCTAACTCTGTTCGGCGTACGAAAGAGAGCCGAGCTCCATGAGCTTTGGGGCGACGACCCCGATCAGATGGACAAAATATTCTCATCGAGGCTTGACTGGAATGTTGCCTTGCGGATCATCAACCAACGCTACGATATGCTCGCCGAAACCGCACGACTTTCCGACCGAACTGAGCGTGAAGAACATCTCGTTGAGGTCGAGTCGATGTTCGACGATGCCGCTGCCGATCCTGGGCTATTCTTCAAAGTGACGTTGAGCACGGAGGGTCGCAGTCAGGTGGTCGCTGATATAATTTCAGCCCTTTTCCTGCCGTCACTGTCCGCTGCTTTAGTTGCCCAGGACCGTCACAACGACGACATTCAACTGATGCAAATCGCGGCGGCTCTCGCTATACATCGAATTGAAAATGGAAGGTACCCCGACTCACTTGCTGCATTGCCCTCGGATTTATTGGCGGAGCTTCCTACCGATCAGTACACCGGGGCGAAGCTCGTTTACCAGCGGACAACTGACGGCTACTTACTCTACAATTGCGGACCGAATGGGGAAGACGATGGTGGCTCCGGTCGAATTGCAGAAGTTTTCCAAGGATACCAAGTCGACGAAGTCGACGACGCGTTTGCCCGCAAGAAACTTGGACTATCGCCTCGCGGCGAAGACAAAGGCTATCTTGTCGATCAAATTCCCGAAGAGGCCGACGACCGCGCGATTCGCATGCCACCGCTCAGAGCCGACAAGTCCGTAGGCGAACCGTGAGCGTACGAACACCAATTCCTCAAAGTCCCGGACGTTAGGTCCTGCTTACCCATCGGGATCATCAATCAACTGCTGCAATCGCTCGCCAAGCGTCGGTGAGAATCGTGATGGCCACGATTCGTCGATCAGGTCGATCGACAACATATCGCGTAAATGCGTTCGATCCTTATCGCGGAAACTCGTGAGTTTCATCCGCACCAGCGCTTCGAGATCGAGTGCTCGTACTTCGTTGATCAGCGTGAACTCGTCGACCGACGGGACCGGCTCGGCGTATTCTTCGCGGACTTTTTCACCCGCAAAGACCACGTGCACCGCGTCGCGGGCCTTGGCGTCGGGGCCATCAAGAAACATGCTCACGCGTGCCGCGTGGCGATAGCGGAAGCCAACCGCTTCGAGTGCCGCGATAGCGGCCGGCAGGTCGCTGCGATTGAGGATGATGTCGACATCACGAGTGTTTCGCACCACCGACTCGTCGACTTGCGCCACCCACATCTGTACTGCATTGCCACCCACCACGGCATAAGGAACGCCTGCGTCGTTCAGAGCCGTCGTGACGCGACGCAAACGGTCTTTTACTTTTTCCACGGCACGCTCGATGCGGTCCCAGAGGGCGTCGCCTGTGTAGTTGATGGGGGTTGTCATGTTGCACGAGTGGCTGGCTTGGCTGCCTCATTGTAGCAAGACTCAGCTTCCAAAGCTCGCTGAGAAAACAAGCGTTTCTGACAAATTATGATGGCAATCCGTAGGACGGGAACCATCAAGCCGCCACCAGCGCCGAGGGGAATCATTGTTTCGGGATTTGATTAACCGCAGAGTCGTTCATCCAGGGAACGCGGATGCACGCGGATGATCGCAGATAGCCATCGTTCGTGTATCTTACGTTAAAAGTTAGTTCGCTAAGGGCTCAAGCGCAAGGAAGTGCCACTATCGCCAATCAACGCATTTTTCATCAAAATCCATTAAAATCGATCCGCGACGATCCGCGTCCATTAGCGTTCCCGGGAATCGCCCGCATCGTGAACTGGTGCTGTCCGGTTAATCCTTGATGCTGTTTGTCGAGGTGAAGCTTTCGACCGACTCGTGGCGGCCTTCGCGCCTTGGCGGTTCTATTAACTGCCAGAAAAACGTGCCAGACACAAACAAGCGGCATGAGTGAGCGCGTGAGTCTTCGATCAACGCGCGACCGAAACGCTCGGCACGCGCTCGGCTCCTTCGACTGCGTCGAAGTACTCTGATTTGCTGAAATCAAACACGCTGGCGACGATATTCGTCGGAAACGATTCGCAAAGCTGGTTCAGCTCGCGGACGTTGCCGTTATAGAATCGTCGACTGGCGGCGATGCGGTCTTCGGTGTTGGTTAGTTCTCGCTGGAGAGCCAAGAAGTGAGTATTGGCCTTGATATCGGGGTAAGCCTCCGCGACCGCCAGCAACTTGCCGACGCCAATCGACAGCGCCTGTTCGTCGACCGCTTGGCTCGCCGCCGACCCGTGGTTGGCGAGGGCACGATTGCGAAGTTCGACGACTTCGCTCAGCACAGCGCGCTCGTGGGCCGCAAACCCTTTGACCGTCTCCACCAGGTTAGGGATTAACTCGTAGCGACGCTGCATCTCGACTTCGATGTCGCTCCAGCTCTCGCGCATATGTTGCCTGAGCCGCGCGAAGCGGTTGTAACTTGCGATCAACCACACCAAAGGCATGAGAATTACTGCTGCCAACAGCGCGAGTGGTATCAGGACTTCCATCGAGCGTTACCTCGGTTCGAGCGAGAGCAGATTATCGACCACGTGACGAGGCCAATGAGCAAAAAAACTTTGGCTCCATCGCAGTTTGCCAGGAAACTCGCGCGGTTCCCAGCGCCCCGACGTACTTTTCATGCAGAACACACCGCGATCGATTTCGAACGTCGGCGGGTGACTTTGCATCAAGAACTGCATCATCCGCGGATCGATCACGTCGTAGGCAAATCGTTTGTCGCTCGACTTGACGTGAAACTTGCGGCTGAATTCTTCGGACTCGAAATCGATGTCGTCGAAGCCCATGAAGGCCGAAAAACTGTCGAAAATTCCCTCGGGGCGGACCGCCAAGTGAGGCACTCCGCCGAGTGGCATGTCGAACAAGAGGAAGCTGAAATGGTAGGTTTTCGTGCTGCGATTCTTACCGCTGCCGCTAGTTTTTTTGTAGGTGTAGTCGCCCATCACGCCCGCGAAAGGTCGGCCTTCAATTTCGACGGTGCCATGCATCAGGTTAGAGGCGCGGCGAGAGTGTCCTTGGTTGAAGCACGAGAACTGCGCATAGCGACTCCCCCAACCGCCGTGATAACCGGGGTCGAATGTCCACTTCAATTCGCCAGCAACTCGCGCCAAGTCTTCGCGACGCTGCTTCGCCTGCTGGTGAGCGACATAGGCCATGGCCCCCATGAAGATGAGGAAGGCCGGGACGACGATGAATAAAAGTTCGGGCAATGGTCTGGTGGTAAGTTCAGCGGAAAAAAAGAGAATTGTGCCTGTGACAGCTCGGCTCGAATGCCGCTTTGTCCCTTATTCGCACGGAGCGGGCCGATCTTGCTGTTATTCTTGCCCCTCCGGTATGCCATCGGGAAATTCTGACGCAAGCACGTCTTCAATATACTTCACACGATTCGCCGGTTTGGGGTGAGTGCTCATCATTTCGGGCGGGCCACCACTGCCAGACGCCGCTTCGAGCACTTTCATCACACCAATCATTGCGCGGGGGTCGTAATCGGCCCAGGCCAATAGTCGCACCCCCCATTTGTCACTTTCGAGTTCGTCATCGCGGCCATATTTCATGCTGACCATCTGTTTCGCCATTTGGGCCATCCGCATGCTATTGGCGTCGCCCCCGACGGTGCCGGCGGCGGTGGCGAGGCCGGTGAAGAGCTGCTCTTGTGCCATCCGCTTATTGCCATGGCGTTCGATGACGTGGCCGATTTCGTGTCCCAACACACCGGCGAGTTGACCCTCGGTTTCGAGAGCCGCGAACAACGCTTCGGTGATGAATATCTGTCCGCCGGGCAGCGCGAAGGCGTTGACCGTGGCGCGATCGGCCAACAGGTGAAAATTGAACTTGTAGGGTAACTCGCGTCCCGCTTTATCGAGGTGGGTTTCGAGGGCTTGCAGCAAGCGAAAACCAACGCGATCGACCATTTGGGTCGCCCCCGCATCGCGGCTCGCGCCGCCATGCTGGGCCATCATTTGAGGCATCACTTGCAAACCAAGTTGCATTTCTTCGGCTTCGTCGCTGAAGGCGACGCGTTCTTTCTCGCCGGTCACTTTGTTTTCGTCGCCAGGGGCGCCGTAGTAAGAAATCAGCGCGAACAGCGCGATGCCAATCGCGATTATCAACCGCAATTTGAGTCCCCCCGAGCCGCCGCTCGAACCGCCACGGGTGCCAAACGGGCTCCGCCCCGATGGGCTACGGTACGATCCGCGTGAGCTGCCACGCGTGGGCATAGGGAGGCGAAAACTGGCCATCGGGTAGGGCTCCGGACGAGGGATTCAGATTCGGTGGACGATAATATAGCAAACCTATCGGGAGTTGATGAGCTAGCACCTAGCCGACTTGTTTCCGTCATTCCCGCGCAGGCGGGAATGACGGCAGGGGGCGATTCGTCTTTTCGCCCGGCTTCGCATACGATATTGTCCGCATCCACACTCAGCTAGCTAACGAACCGGCAATTGCAAATGGGAATCTACGACCGCGACTATGGGCGCGACCACTACCGTGGCCGACGAGGCGGCTTTGGAGCCGATTGGTCGATGACCATGTGGCTGATAGTCATCAACGTGGGCGTCTATGTGCTGCAACTGCTGTTTGAGGAACAAGGTTTCACCGACGCGATCGCGCTCACCGAGAATTGGTACGAGCGACCCTGGGAAATCTACCGCTTGGTTACTTGCGGCTTCGCTCACTCGACATCGGGACTACAACATATCCTGTTCAATATGATCGCGTTGTTTTTCTTCGGCCGCGCCGTTGAAATGCGGTATGGTTCGCGCGAATTGCTGGCGATTTATCTCGCTGGCGTAGTGGTCTCGGCGCTCGCTTGGAACATCACGGAACTGCCTGTGCCAAACCGCGAAGTCATTTTTAATGGCCAACTTGTTTCGATCGTTCCGCGCATGTTAGGCGCATCGGGGGCCATCTCGGCCATTTTGATGATCTTCATTTTGAACTTTCCCCATCAATCAATTTTCCTCTACGGCATTATCGAGCTGCCGGCGTGGTTATTCGGCATCATCTTCTTAGGACTCGACATCTTTGGTGCCTTCGGTCGCTCAGGCAACGTTGCTTACACAGCTCACTTGGGTGGCGCGCTATTTGGTTTCCTCTACTTCCGCAACGGCTGGCGACTGGCCGACTATTTGCCCGATCGATGGCAACTACCTAAATTCGGCCCCAAACTTAAAGTCCACGATCCGGACACGCGGCGCAAACCAACTCGCGAAGAAGAAGTCGACCGAATACTTGCAAAAATCAAAGAGCAAGGTCAAGACAGCCTGACAGCCGGGGAAAAGAAAACGATGGAAGAGGCGAGTCGAAGGTATCAACAACGACGGGGTGATTGAGAAACGGTGCTCTTCATGCGAAAGGATTCGCTCACATGCAAACAATCCAACACCACTGGATGGCGATCGTTGGCGCGATCGCCCTGGCGATTCCGCTTGTGCTGTTGCGCGGCGAGGCCGAATTGGTCGAGGCCGTTCTACCAGCCGATGCGAAGCGGGCACAACGCGAGCGTGATGGCATGGTATGGATTCCCCCTGGCGAGTTCCTGATGGGTTCGGCTGACCCCCGCCAGCGCGACCAGTGGCCCGTTCATCGAGTGGCGCTCGATGGTTTTTGGATCGACAAAGCGCC
Source organism: Pirellulales bacterium (assembly GCA_041752635.1). Taxonomy (GTDB): domain Bacteria; phylum Planctomycetota; class Planctomycetia; order Pirellulales; family Lacipirellulaceae; genus JBGSWC01. Next base: position 21,871 of record JBGSWC010000249.1, read on the forward strand.
GGTCACCAACGCCGAGTTCAAAAAGTTCGTCGACGCCACCGGCCACAAGACTACCGCCGAGCGGCGTGGGAGTTCGCTGGTGTTCGATGCAAACGCCAAGTCGTGGAAGACAATCGATGGAGCTAACTGGCAGCGGCCTGACGGGACCGATAGCTCGCTATTTGGCCTCGACCGGCATCCAGTCGTTCAC
>JBGSWC010000250.1:0-33498 GCA_041752635.1 Pirellulales bacterium
GAACTGCGATAATTGGTTGTTCGGTGACTTGAACTGCCTCCGCGGGCGGTGTGCTGGGAACTTCGCTTTCCCCCGCCTCGCGCAAGCGTTCCAATTCTGCAATCAGCGCTGAGTAATCTCCCGATCCTTCTTCACCTGTGACCTCGATGCTCGCCAACATTTCACGAACAGCATCAACCACTCGCAACATCGAGGTTGCAATGGCGGGGGTGAAGAGTGCTTCTCCCGCGCGGAGCTTGCTGAGTAGGCTCTCTGCGGAGTGGGCGACTGACTGAAGTTTGACCAGCCCCAAGAACCCGGCAGTTCCCTTCACACTGTGCAACGTGCGAAAGACTTGGGCTAGCGTGTTCTTCTCGGTGGGTTTCTGCTCAAGCGTGATAAGATCGGAATCGAGTAGCGCCAGATTTTCGTGAGTCTCCAGCAGGAACTCGCGGACGATTTCGCTATTCGACATGGCCAATTCATCCCGCCGCAAGAATTACATCATTGACTCGCTCACCCTGCATATAACATCTGGTCCCATCCGTCTTACCAGCAATGGCCACAAGCCATCGGCCCACCAGAAACCCAGCCGCTCGCGGTCACCTCAGCCAAATAGCGAGTCTAAGATCGGCCCCACTTCACTGGCTGGAAACGCCTTCTCGAAAATCGCAATCACGCCCATTTGCCGAACCGGATCGAGCACCCGAGGCTCGGTCTCGGAAGTTACCATCATAATTGGAATCGTCGAGGATGCTGGATTCTGCTTCAAATAGCTGACGAGAGCCCGGCCATCCATCAGAGGCATATTGTAGTCTGTCACGATCAAATCGCAACTTTCGCGGGCAGCGACAGCGATTGCGTGGGCTCCATCGGGAACTTCGAGGAATTGAGTAAAGCCCAGGCCTTGAAGCACCGTCCGCACGTTAGTACGGGCCGTGCTGCTGTCGTCGGCGATCAAAACCCGCAGCTGGCGGCGATCCTTTTTCTGACCGATCGGGTAACCTTCCTTGCTGGTGACAGCGTCTACCTGCAGCGTCATCGAAGCTCCCGTCACCAAATTCAGCGCTTGGATCAGTTGCTTGGCGGAGAACGGCTTCGCAACCAAGTGTACGCGGTTTAATTTGCTGAGCACCGCCGATTCGCCATCCACGGCTTCGCTGGTGACGAGCACAAAACCAGGCGCGTTGAGCCTGAATTCCGTGCGAATCTGCTGGGCCAATTCCACGCCGTTGATATCCGCGAGGTGCATGGCCGAAATTACCGCCCTTGGCCTTAACGAGCGAACCGCCTCGATCGCGGCATTTCCATTGGATACGATGCCGACAATTAAAAGTGAACTCTCTTGCAAGTAGCTCTTGATGATGGAAGCCTGTACGCGCGAGGGCTCAACGATGAGCACGGTTAAGGTAGCAGAACTTGATTCACAGGCCTGCGTCCTTTCCGACAACCTTCCGATGTCGATGGTCGATGCGGCGTCCGCATCCAATCGGGAGGGCAACTCGACCGTCGCCGCCGTTGGTCCAAGCTCCGCAATCTTAGGCAGAATTGCCGCGACCGTCTCCAATTCGGCGATCACCTCTGACATGTGTTGCACGCGCTGCTCGGGCGACTTGATCAGCATTCGCCGGAACAGGACGTCGAGTTGCGGTGGCGTATCGGGCCGAACCGCGCTGAGCTGGGGAATCTCGCCATCGCGATGCTTAAGCAAGAGCTCAATGATCGTGGCGCCGCTATACGGTGGTCGGCCGGTCAACAGATAATGCAGCGTACAGCCGAGGCTATAAATGTCGGCTCGCTGATCGATCGTCGTTGAATCGACCGCTTGCTCCGGTGGCATGTAGTCGGCCGTGCCAATCACACCGCCGGCCATCGTAACATCGGCGCCGGCGGCCACACCGTCGGTGCCATGATTGAGCCGGGCTAGCCCCAAGTCGGTCACCTTGATCGAACCGCTTTCGTCGAGTAGCAAGTTGTGCGGCTTGACGTCGCGGTGAATGATTCCTTGCGAATGAGCATAGGCTAATCCTCGCGCAGCCTGGAGCATGCAATCGACCGCGCGCGCCATCGAGAACGGCCCTTCCCGCGCCACGCAGGCCGCTAGATCAAGTCCGTTGACGAACTCCATCACCAAAAAATGGCCCACGTCTGCTTCGTCTGCGTCGTACGCCATGACGACGTTCGGATGCCCGAGTGCGGCAATGGTTTCTACTTCCCTCTGGAACCGTTTAACAAAGATCGGGTTCTTCGAAAGATTCTCGGCCAGCACCTTCAGCGCAACGATCCGCTTCATGCGGCGATGCCGGGCTTTGAAGACAGTGCCCATACCGCCTGCGCCCAGTCGATCGAGCACATCGTAGTTACCGATGCTCAGCGAGCGTCCGCGCCCTTCGTTCAGTGCCGCCAGCTGAAATGAGTTGAGAAGTCCTTTATCGGAAAGGAGCTTCGAGAGCTCGCGTGGATCGCCGTTCGCGAGAGAGACTAACGAGGCAAGTTCTTCCTCGAGAACCAAACCGGTCGCAACGACATCTTCTACCAATTGCGAGAAAGATACGGTTGCCTGGCGAGTGTTCTCAAGCATAAGGAATTCAGCTCACAGCCAGCGTTTAGATGAATCTCGCCGATGAATTTGGACCGCGTAATATTCAAGTGAGAACTTTTCCCGTTCCCACCTGCAATTTAGCATAAGTGGTATGCAAAGTGCATCGACCATGTTGGAGATTTCGATTCCAGATAGCGTAACAAAGGTGATTCGACATTCGGGGTTTTTCAATCTATTGCGGAAGAAACAGCCCCTTTGGGCAGCGCCCGTGCGGATGGGTTCCACAACCTTTCCCGTACAGTTGCTGGTCGTGCAGGAGCAAAATATGAGATTTCGGACAAGAACAGTGCGATTGCGAATCACATCCACCATCGTCAGTTCGCATGTTGTCATTCACGGCAACGCAAACGACACCTGACCAGTGAGGGCGTGTGCTGGGCTACGAAGCAACCAATGTTTCGGTACTGAGGTCGCGCGACCGCTGTTGCCTTGTTGCCAACCGAAGTCACGTCGGGTGCATCAACCGCGGGGTCTACCGTCCGCGGCGAATTGATGGAGGTGTCCTCGGCTAGACCAAACCGCTGCAGTTTCGACCGAGAGCAAATTCGCCGAGAATGGTCCATCTTCGACTCCTTGGCAATAGCTGAGATTGACGGTGGGTACGCAGCCCGCGGTTAGCTGATCCAGCAGATATTGATTGATCTCAAAGAAGACGGATTGATCGAGCACGAGTAGATCAGTCGTCGCGATCATTATCGTGCGCTGACCGCCCAGGCGCTGCAAAACCTGATCAAGGCCCATTGCAGCATCGCCGATTTCACTTCACTGATCGTCGATCATTCCGGGGCGGCCACCAACGACTGGTTCCGACCACTGCTCGACTCGGTTTGGTTGGGGAGCGCCTAAGTGGGCGGTGCATTCGGGTGTGGCAGACTTTGACGTTGAGGCAACAGGGGTCGAATGTAGCCGCTACGCGGACAGTCTGAGCAAGAAGCCAAACTTGATTGACGAATTCTTGCGGCGTCGAGCAGCGTCGCCAATACGGTGATGTAAACTTGTGCCGGGGTGAGGGACTGATGGAGCCGCAAAGTCGCTGCTCCCTTTCTCGATCCGTTCTAGTGACTCTATCCCACGGAAGGGAGCTGATAAGAGCGTGCGCAGTCCTGTTCGCAATTTCGGTTGTCGCCTAGCGCTCGCGGTTGCCAGCTTGATTCTGGTATCGGGCTGTCGCACTGATCGCCCAATGTGGCGTCCGGCCCCGCTTGTTTCCCCCGTCGAGTTCTCGGCCGAGTCAATTCCTGCGGGTGGACTTGGCTTAGCCGAGTGGCACTACACCCAAGGCCGAACTCTCGACAAAGCGGGGCAAGCGGCCTGTGTGGATCATTACTTTCAGGCTGCGGCTCAGTCTTGGCCTGCTATTGGCGAAATGCCGAGGTCGGCGGCATCGACCAGGGCGTGGGGATTGTATCACTCGTCAGTCGCGCAGCTGCTTACCTCGGCACAGCGTCATGGTCGCTGGCAACCCGAATCGGGGCTAATGGTGCAAGGCGAGGTCGGCCTCGTTCCAGTGCCGACAAAATATCATGATTTTGCCTGGGAGCCGGGCGACTTTGATGAACTGGCCCCAGTGGGAAGCTACCACGTTCCGAATCTGAATCGTCAAGTCCGTTCCGCTGGCGTGGGTGTCCCATTGGTGGCCGTCCGCCGCGTACCGCCCTCCAAGCCGTTCATCCAAGACGTACAGTCGTTTGCCGCCACTGCCGTCTTGCGTCCTGCTTCGGAGAGTTTGGCAACATCGCCCCCACTTGACGATCGATCCTGTTGCTTTGCGCTCGAGTTCTTGAATCCATTGACGACCCATGCGCTGCCAGCGGCGACTTTTGATACTCCGTTGGCCCGGGATCTTTCTGCTCCTTTTGCGTATCCCCCACGGGAAGAAGACCGCGACTGGCTGCTCGATTTCTTGTTGCCGGGATCTTCTACGAAAGACGACGGTCTGTTCATGCTCGAGCCTTATCAGCCCGGAAAAATCCCCGTGGTGTTTGTCCACGGACTGCTTTCCGATCCACTCACTTGGACGAACATGGTTAATGAACTGCGAGCGAATCAGCATTTGACCGATCGCTATCAGTTTTGGGGGTTTCGCTATTCGACCGGAACCCAATTTTTTGCGAGTGCCGCGCTGCTTCGTCGGCAGCTCGCCGAAATCAGGAGTGTATATGATCCGCAGCGGGCCGATCCCGCGCTGTCTCGCATGGTGCTGGTGGGCCACAGCATGGGTGGATTGCTGACGAAACTTCAAGTTGTCTACAGCCGCGACGAGCTCTGGCGCACGCTCGCCAATCGACCTCCGTCACAAATCGTCACGACGCCAGAAGTACGTGGTCGATTGATCGAGCAATTCATATTCGATCCGAACCCCGATATTTCCCGTGTCGTGTTTATCGGCACTCCGCACCAGGGTTCACAGGATGCGTCTCGCTGCATCGGTCGCATTGGGGCGGCGCTTGTCGAAACGTCTGCCGAATCTGAACAAATACGCACGCAATTACTTCGCGACAATCCGGGTGTCTTCAACCCAGAGTTTGAACGTCGAATTCCCCGAAGTATCGATCTGTTGGAACCAGATAACCCGTTTTTGCACACGACGCTGCGATTGCCGTTCCGTGCGGGGGTTCAGATCCACTCGATCTGCGGCGTAATCCATCGGCCACTGCGACTCGAGCCCTCCGATGGTGTAGTGGCACTCACCAGTGCAAGGCTGCTAGGTACCTGTAGCGAGAAAATTGTGGCGGCCAAACACACAAAACTGACTCGCGATTCGGCTAGCATTGCCGAAGTCGCTCGCATCCTGTGCGAACACGCTCGATGAAACAACGATTCACTTCTCGCGTCACTTCTTCCTCAAGTAGCAGGCTTTTTGAAGTGGCGATGAACCGACTTCATGCCGGCAGTCTTAGTATCCGATCGCAATGCCGTCTTTGCGTGATTCGCTAGCTCCGTAGTACACGCCACGGTCTGCGTCATACCAAATTGCCTGATAGCCACCGAAGTCGCCTTTGCCAAGCTTTAGCTCATGGCCACGACGCGCAAGTTCGCGGAGCGTTTCGTCGTTGATGCCGCTCTCGACGTAAACGGTGCCACCCTGCTCGTCAGCGGGCAAGCCGGTAGGCGTGGACGAGCCGTCGTGCCGCACCCGTGGGGCATCGCCAGCTTCTTGGAGTCCCATGTTGAAGTCGAGCAAATTAACGATAATCTGCACATGCCCTTGTGGCTGCATGTCGCCCCCCATCACGCCGAAGCTCATCACCGGCTGACCGTCTTTGGTGAGGAAGGCAGGAATTATTGTATGGAATGGTCGCTTGCCCGGAGCGAAACTATTGGCATGGCCTGGCTCGAGGTTAAACAACTCGCCGCGATTTTGCAGGCAAAATCCGAGCTTCGGAGGACAAGGACCTGCACCAAAGCCACTGTAATTACTCTGGATCAGCGACACCATGTTGTGGTCTTTGTCGGCAGTCGTGAGAAAAATCGTGTCGCCGTCGCGAAGCACAGGATCTCCCGCACTGACATTAATTGCAGCTCGCTGCGGGTCGATGAGCTTGGCCCGGCTGGTACCGTACGCTTCGGAGATTAGCTCTTCGACTGGCGCAGGATTGAAGTTTGGGTCGGCATAAAAACGGGCACGGTCTTCGAAGGCTAGCTTCTTGGCTTCTAGCAAAAAGTGCAGGTGGTCGGGGCTACCGAAACCCGAACTCGCCGGGTCAAACCTCTTGAGAATTTGCAGCATCTGGAGCGCTGCAATGCCCTGGCCATTGGGCGGCAACTCCCAAACTTTGTAGCCACGATACTCAACGTTCATGGGGTCCACCCAATCGCTGCGGTGGCTGGCCAAGTCTTCGTAGCGAACGTAACCGCCATGCTCCCGCATGAATCGGTCGATCACCCGAGCAATATCGCCACGGTAGAACTCGTCGGCGCCACCCACGGCGATTTTTTCGAGTGTCGCTGCCAGCGCGGCATTGCGAAACTTTTGCCCGTGCTTAGGCGGCTGGCCATCGACGAGAAATATCTCCGCCCACCCCGGTTGTTCGCGTCGCGCGTCAACTCCGCCGGCCCAGTGCGTAGCAGTCACTTGCGTGACAGAAAAGCCATCGCGAGCATAGGCGATCGCGGGCGCGAGCACTTGCTTAATTGGTAGCTTGCCAAAACGTTTATGCAACGCAAACCATCCGTCGACGCAGCCCGGGACAGTAATGGGCAATATGCCGTATTTCGGAATCGTCTCGTGCCCGAGCCGTTCAAACTCAGCGAGTGTCAGTGACTTCGGGCTTCGGCCACTCGCATTGAGGCCATACAGCTTTTGCGTTTCGCTATCCCACACGATGGCGAACAGGTCACCACCCACTCCACACGAGGTCGGTTCGGTGACGCACTGCACCGCATTCGCAGCGATGGCCGCGTCGATCGCATTGCCACCTGCTCGCAAGATATCAATAGCAGCCAAACTTGCCAGCGGTTGGCTAGTGGCCGCCATGCCGTGCGCGCCCACTGCTGGCGAACGTGTAACGAACGTGCGACTATCCAGTCGATCAACGGCCGAACTAGTCTGCATGGCCAATATAGTAACCAATCCTATCGCAATGATATTAGGCTTCATGGTTGAATGAGATGGTGAGAATTGTTGCTGTAGGACGCCGGTAGACTGCTGCAGAAGATTGTAACCGAGAAATCACAGTCAAGGGGCACTTTAAAGGCGCGCATTGCGGAGAACTCAGTTGTCCGAGGTTGCATCAACCTCCCGCTCGGAGAAATGGTCCTTCGGCGCAGCAGTGGTGACGACCTCAGTAGTTAATAGGAGCCCCACCGGAGGCTCGTCCAGCGCCGCAATCGCCTTTTTCTCCACGTCCCGTCTGTGCAGCTCATCTCTGTCACCGACACAACACCCCCCACTTTGTATAATGCGGCAACGGAGCATTTGCAACTTTCCACCTTTAGGCCGGTTAGCGCAGGGCTCCCCCATGAATGAATCGAAAATCGAAACCACATAGCGGCTCCGTGACGCGGGTCTCCTTGAGGCCGCTAATCGTTACCGCGAAAAAGTTCGTCAGCAACTCCGCGCAGAAGGACACGGGAGGCAGGAGGCTAAAGATCGGGCCTGGGAGGCGATGATCGAGACGTTTCCGCCAGCGGGGAATGGCAGTGGCCAGTTCCCAGCCGCCCACTCTCTAGGGTTCGACGTTTCGATGGTCGACGGCGGTCTGCTTGCCTCTGACCGTCGCGAGGCCGATCTGATCGAGGCAACACTTTCGGCCTTCGACCACCTCGACGACCGGTATGCCGAGCTACACTCGCTCCCATCGCTTGGAGCGATCAGTTTGCTCGTCTGGGCCCGACAGCATCGAACGGTGTTCTACCAGCAGGTCTACCAGCGAGCCCTCGTATTCCAAGAGAAACGTCTTGAACGGGAACCTCCCCTAAGCCGCAATGATGACCAAGAATGGGACGGCATCGTCTATCGACAACTTCCACCGAGCCCCGACGATTCCACTTGAACTGCGTACCAAGACACGAAGACTGGAGACCAGCACTTGCCCCGCCGCTTCGCTGAACTCCTGCAGATAGTAGCGATGGTTGCGGTAAGTATCGGGGGCGTGATTTTTTGCCGAGAAGCCAAGAAACGCTTCACAGATATCGGCAACACGAGCGTCAGGCGACTCTGGCAGTTGAGCCTGAGTGCTCATCAACTCATGAAACTTTGTAATTGCGTCTTTTTTGTTCTTCCGCCCTTGGACAAGCTTATGCTGCTTGCCGCCAAGCTTGACCATCCACCACCCGGTCTGGGCGCGGAACCACGGTTTGTTGGGACGAGGCATGGAAAACCCTTCATGATCAGAAAACCCAGGGAACACCACAGGGTTGACCAAGAGGGTCATCCGAGCCCCCGCACTAGCACTGCCGGGGTTTTTCGTAAGCGAGTTTGGTGCACAGTTTGGTGCACCTGCATTATAGGCATCGACGTAAGTCGTTACCTAGCAAAATATCCCCGAGTGGGTTCGAACCACTAACCTTCGGCTTCGGAGGCCGACGCGCTATCCAATTGCGCCACGGGGACTTCGTGTTACAGTAGATTATCGGTTTGGGGTGTGGGTGTCCAATGGTAGCCAATCGCTTCAAGCACCCACCTCGGCCTGCCACTGCGGCGGAAGGGAGTCGCGTCAGCGGAAGATGCTCGGCAGGTAGTCGCGGAGGCGGGTGGCGGCGCGGCGGGGTTGTGCTTCTGGCCCGGCAGCGCTGGGGGAGGTTTCGCTGGCGATTGATGCTGGCTCAATTTTAGGGAGGTGACGCGAAATGTAGCGTGCCCAGTAGCTGTCGAGGATCGCTTCGCACGAGGTGACATCTCCTTCGTCGAGACGTTTGCGGGCGAGTTGAGCGATGCTGGCGAGGGCGACAATTTGTTGTTTCGATTCGTCGTATTGCCCGAGCGGAAACACGAGCGGCTGGAGCTCGACTGCATCGATGCGAAGGGCGGCTGTGCCCCGGAGTTCAAAGCGGAGTCGAAGTTGATCGGATTGACGGAACGGAACATCTTCGAAGCCGACGGTGTAGCTATTCCAATTGCGCAGGCTCGCATCGCTCCGCAATCGCTCGGCCGAGAGTTCGGTGTGTTGTCGGTAAGTGCCCGCTTGGTTCTCGACGATTATCAACAGTGTGGCACCGTCGGCTACTTGCTCAATATTGACGCCGGCGGTGACAGCCAATTGGCCGGTATCGGGGTTCGGAAAATAGTCGCTGGCGAGGCTGGCCACGCCACCGGTCGATTGCAGAAGTGCCGACTGCGAGCCGTCGGAGGTGGTGGAGTTGTCGATCTTGACGGTGGCGGTGCCCGAAGTGGCGATCGTCCACCCGGCGAGCGTTCCGTCGGCCGACGTGCGTTCCATCGAGAGATTGTCGAGAGGATGGTAATCGCTGGGAGAATTCAAGCTGTGTTGTTCGAGCGATTCAATTCGCTTGGCGAGATAATCGCGATAGGAGGGCGATTGTTTGAGTCCAATTCCCCCGATCGTGACACCGGGAGCATCGCACCTGAGCGCGGTGGTTTGGTGGGGACCAATCGCGACTTGCCAAATGTGGCGACCGCTGCTGAACGAAAGAGGGGTTTCATCGGCGTTGGCGAGGTCGATTGCGGTCGTGCGACGGGCGACCTCGATTGTGATGGCGGCTTCGATTGGCCAGGGCGAGTTGTTGCAAGCGACGAGTGTTGTCTGTGATTGGTCGGCGACTGCCTTCACCCAGATGGGTTGCTGCACACGCTTGCTGACTTCGCCATCGATGGGAAGTTGCTTCCAAAGTTTCCAATGGTCGAAGTCGCTCGGTAGTGTTGTCGCGGCACAGGGAGATGTAACGAGAATATGCGGCGAATCGTGCGTCGAAATCGCCTGGGCCAGTCGGCGATTGTCTGCGTCGCCAATCGCGACGAGCGGAACAGGCCGAGTGGCGTCGCTGGCGAATCGCAACAGCCCCGCGTTGTCGCCGGTCGGCACGGCAACCTCGATGGCGTCGCCGACCCATTGGCCGTTGGTGGTTTGCGATTCACTGGATCGATTGGTCGAATCGACAATGGTCGAGGCGACGAAGTCGAAGCGGTTAGTCGGGGGAAAGTTAGGTGGCACGGCTCGCTCGATCAAGCATTGCTCGTAAACCGATTTCGGCAGTCCATGTTCGGCGATCCAGCCAGCGAGGTTTGCCGGGGCTCCGACGGGGGGTCGAAATCGTGAAGTAAATTCAATGTCTTCGAGCGCTCGATGGCCAAGTAATAGGGTGTTGGAGTCGGTCGAGTTTGTGCCTCGCTGCTGAATCGAGTCGTAGAACGTCGTGGTTGTTTGAACACGCCACGTAGACCAGAGGCTGCGGAGTTTTTCGCTGCGCAACACGTTGAGCGGGTCGCTGGCGAGCCACTTGGCGTCTTCGTCGCTGAGTGGTTGTGCGTGAGTAAACCGTTTGATTGAGTCCTGATGCAATCCCCAGTAGGCACCGGCGGGAACAGTCGAGCCCGCGCCGTCGAGCGATATCACAACGCCACCGAATGCTGGGTGGGCACCATATCGGTTCGTGGTTTTCTCAACGATGTCAGCAATCGCGTCTTGTACGAGGGGATGATGGGGGTCATAGCGACGACGAACGCCGGCCGCAGCGAAATGTTCGCTCCAGCGCCGGCCCGTGTGATCGACGAGTTCGACAGTCGCATCGTCGCCGCGACGCACGGATTCGAGTTGGGGAATCGCGCCATTGAAGTCGAGAATCGGAGAAATCTTTAAGCCGCGTGACTGGCATACGTCGAGCAAGATTTGCAGCGCGTCGCACGAAGGTAGGTCGTTTGTGCCGGCGTCGAGAGACTCTGTGCAGAGCAGTGGCGTCGAAGGAAGGCCATCGATTCTCGCAAGCAGACTACCCTGAAAGTAAACAGGCAACGCAACGCTGTCGTAGCCGGCCAGTACGAGCCAATCGGCAAGCCTTGTAGTAGCGGTGTAGTAGTCGCCGATACCGCTCGGCGTGTCGACCGAGGTCGAAAGAAAATCACGAGCCCAAAATGGATTGTCGATCGTGGCCGTACGCACTCGCGACGAATTGCGCTCGACTGCTTGGCTGAGGAATGCAGCAGCAAGTGGTTTATACTTTGGTGTTCGCAACCGGATTTGCGAGTAAGTTGCTGGACGATCGCCGACGGTTTGCACGACCAGAGTGGCTGAAGTTGTCGAGGGCCAGAAGAGATAGCGGAGCTGCTCGACGTTCGGTTGCGAGGGATCGTGTCGAGGCTCATCGCGATAGAAGACCGAGCCACGTCCCACCGGCACAAGCAACTCGTCGGCACCCGGCTCGAACACCCGCAGCGCGATCTGCTGTTGCTTGTCGGTCGGCACATCGACTTCGACGACGTGGGGCGTCCCGACGCTCAACACCGGTAGCGGATAGGCTTGCCAGTCACCCTGCTGGTTATCGAGGCTCGACTGGAGTTGCACGCCGCGACCACTTGCAAAGGGGACGATTGTCGGCGCGCGATTCCCAGCCGGACCCTTCGGCATGTTGGGAAGTCGCCTGAGCCAAACCCAATCGGGTAGACGGCCGGCCCATGTCGAGCTGGTGGGATCGAGGTCAAGCAGCACCGGCCATTCGGCGACGGGTTCGAAAGTGGCCGCTTGCTTCGCCAGGACGACCACCTCAATCACACGCTCGGTAATGACTTGAGGTGTATCGTTGTTCAGAAACGGAACCCGATAGCTCTTGGGTGCCGGTTTCATGACCGACAGCCGAAAGCGATAAACGCCTGGCAGATCGGGCATGGCGAACTCGAGCGGAACCGAAGCTAAATTAGCGATCGGAGGCAGTTGTTCGGCGATGGTATTGCCGACGGCATCGACCAGCGTCGCACGCAGTTGGAGATCGCTTTCGGCCGGGGTTGGGTAAATCGCGAGCTGCGCGGAGAAACTAAACTTCTCGCCAGGGGCGAAGATACGCGATTCACGATCGGTTTTGACACGTAGCAGATCGTTGGCAGCCCGGTGTACGAGAAGTACATTTTGGGAGTCATCGAGGGCGATGCGCTGGGGCTTGTCGAGCAGGTCTTCGTAACGAAGCAGCACCACCTGAGGCTCGGATTGGTTGCTGGCGCTGAGCTCCAGCCGAGCAATACCATTCGCTGGAAACGTCGCCGTGACATCAAAGCCATCGAGCCGACGGGCGGCGGGTTGGTAGATGTCAATTCCGCCGTCTGAGGCCACGATGGATCCCGGCGTGTCGGCTTCGCGCCCGAGAAGAATTAAGCCTTGAAGCTCGCCTCCGTCGATTGTGAGTCGACCGGTCCATTGTCGTGGCTGTCCGCCACCCCAGGCAAATCGCAAACGAAGAGTTTGTAGCGGCGATCCGGTCGCATCGGCCTCGATCGATTGGGCAACAACTTGCGGGGCACTCCAGCAGCATAGCGCGCTCGATACCACGATCATGGCGAGCGGAATTGCTATGGCGAGTTTCTTGAGCGTCAAGCAAAGTGGCACAAGACATCCTTGTCGGTACCACGGCGAATGAAAAAGCGATGTGCGCCGCGCGCGGGAGTCTACGAGGACTGCTGTCACAAAGCTACGTCGGTTTCACCAGATGCTAGCTTCAGTAATTCTGTCAAATCGTCGGCACAAAGCGCGGCGATGTCATTCGCCTCCCAGCGATCGTCGGGCTTCACATACAGCCGATTGCTATCATTCGCTCGACGCAACAGCCATTCGGCGGTGCGGATAAACAGACTACCATCGGGCGACCACCATTGCAGATGTTTGTGCGAAATGCGCTGGCTTGCTGTACGAAAGACGTCGGCCAGCCAGAGGAGCGACGAATCACGCTGCGTTGTAGTGAGCCGATCGACGACAATGCAAGGCACATGGACGTGTTCACTCCATAGCGACGTCGACTTTAGCCCGACCACGCCGTGCTCGCCGAACCCAAAGCCACGCGTACCACAGATAATCAGGGGGCGATCTTGATAGGCGTCGTGCTCTGCGAGCCAACCGACGATGCCTTCGAGCACGGCATCGATCGCAATCAACTCGGCGTGATAGCGGCAAGTATCGACAAACACGCGATCGGCGTCGTCATCGATGAGTTCGTATTCGGGCGGCTTGACATCCGCCGACAACAACGTCTCGTCTTCTTCTGCGAGTGATTGGGCGACTTCGGTTGGGCTGTCCCACACACCTGCGAGCGCTTTCGAGTGCATCCAAATCGGGCCGACGATCGTTTGTTTTCCTAGCTGCTCACAAAAAAAGTCGGCGAGGTGGGCAAATTCGGTTGCGCTGAAGAGCTTCGCTGGTTCGCTCGCCGATTGCTCGCGAGATAGGCATTCCAATTCAAGCTCGCTGGCAAGCTTCGCCACGTCGCCATCGTCGGTCACAAGCAAACTCGGCGCGACGACGCGCCACAGCGAGTGGTAGAGCACTCGTAAGTCGTTTGTCGCAACGTGGCACCAATCGTAAACCACGCCAGCGGCGGCGAGTCGATCGAAGGTGGTCGTTTCGATGATCGCGTTGCCGTAGGCACCGAGTGCGCTAGCGCGAAGTCCGTCGAATGAAAGCACAATGGGGGCCAACTGCGTCATGCATTTATTCTAGGGACTGCATCGCCGATGCTTAAGCCTGCGCGGTATTCCAGAAGCGAGCTGGGGAGTCGTGCGCCGTAGCGACCTTCAATGTGCTCGACGTAGGCATGTAGGCGAGCGCAGTTGCCACTCCGACCACAAAGTAAAGCAACCACTGATCCTGCGGCAGTAAAGTGACGTCGTGGAACATTGCTGACGAAACGTAGATAAGCAGAGTTGCGATCGCCAGCCGGCCCCAAAAGCGGTAGATCGTCGGTCGCGATTCATCGAACGAAAGTCGCCACGCGATACAACTCCAACCACCAAGAACGGCCAGAAAACCGACGAAGCCGACCATACCAGTTTCGGTGAGAAAACTGAGAAACGTATTGTGATGATGAAGATCACGGATCGATTCGAGTTCGAACGACTGGCGTCGATCGGCAAGATAAGGAAGTTTCCGGTCATAGAAGCGACCGAATCCGACACCCCACAGGGGGTTGTCTTGCACCATGTGCCACGAAACGTAGGCAAACGCGGCACGTTGTTCGACCGAGTGAGCCGCGTCGCCGACGGAGTTTTCGCGTTCCATGCTGACGAGATTGCTCTTTGCGACCAAGCCAACTGCGAGCGCCACCACGATGGCCGCGACGGTGACAGGCTTCCGGATTTGTGTCGGAAGATAGGCCGAAAGCATCCACAAACTCGACGCCGCGAGGCCGAGCCAGACGCTGCGAGTTTGCGTCAGCACGACGGCGACGGCCATCAAGGACATAGTCGTTAGTAGCACGAGTTGGCCCCATCGAGGAGAGGAGTGGATCAACGTCCACGCGCCCCATAGACAAACCGAAAGATAAATGCCCAGACAAACAGAATTGAGCGCCGGGCCACGCGCCCGGCCGAAGTGTAAGCCGAGATTGGGGTCGGCGATGTAGCGTGGGAAGACGGCCCACCACTGCCCCGTTGATTCAGCGACCGCAGTAATCGCGAGGTAGGTGCCCAAGAGTGTGAGGGCGAGGCAACTGTACTGAATAACACGGGGCGAAAGTTCGCTTTGTCGCGCCGCGACGTATAACAGTGCCGGTACCCAGAAGCTAAATGCCAGCCGGCCAAGCGGAGAAGTTGGCAGCACTGTTGGATCAACGGGCAGCGCAACCAGGGCACTGAGCGTTAGCCACACGAGCCAACCGACCAGACAGTAGTCGACCAGCAAGAATGGCTGACCGCCGAACGATGCCGCCCGCCAGCGATAAACGAGCAAGGCGACCACGCCGATTAGAAACACACGATCAATCGTCAGCGGTAGTGGTCCCGCTTCGAGGTGCCAAAACGTGTGCCCCAATGGATAGGCAATCACGATTGCGGCGATTGCCATTGCCCAGAGCCTTAGGTGTGGCGCGGCAATTGCCAACCATGTGAGCGTGGCAGCGGCGGCGATGAGGGCGACGATAAACATGATGGAGTTCGTCGGAGTGTCAAAAACATTTCAACGGTTGGGGCCACAGCAGCCTTGGATTTCGAGTTAGCGAAAAGCTTGGCAACTTTCGCCGCAGAGGCCGACGCTGAAAAGATACGTCACCCTGTGAAATGTGCGATTAGTGCGTGCCAGCCGCCGCGAATGTATCGGCAACCGATGTGAACTGCCCTAACACTACGGGCGAAGCAGGGGCCACTTTATCTGAGGCGTGAGTCGGTGTGAAATCGAAACCAAAACGCTCCGTAGAAGGGAAGCTGGCTGCGGCCGGGGTTTCGAGGGTAACTGGAGATTCCACACCGAAAACAACGAATGTGAGGGCCAATCCGAAAAAGAGGCCTGCTAAGCCGCCCGCTGCTGCGATCGAAGATCTCCCAGGACCGACGGGTCGCACTCCACTTTCGACGTCGTCGATTTTGGCGAGCAAGCTTGCCGACTGAGTTCCGGCTTGGGTCACCTGTGCATCGGTCAGACGCTTGCGGGCCGCTTCGGCCAGACGCGATTGTTGCTCGACCGTTGCAAGTTGGCGCGAGTAGGGTGCTCGCTTGTCGGCGAGCTCTGCGAGCGTTGCTTGTGTCGCTTCGAGCTGGCTTTTGAGCAACTCACCGCGGCGGGCCGTCTGCGATAGTTCGAGTTCGACTCCGCGCAAAGCGATGTCGAGTTCCTCGTGCAATTGATCGCGCACGTCGGCTTCCGCGAGTCGAGCGGCTCGAACGAATGGATGTGCCTCTTGCCGCGTGCTTGCCAATCGTGCTGTCTTGAGTTGAGCCTCGATCAAACCTTGTTTAAGTCGCTCAAGCGCGGGTTGCGAAGCGATCAAGCTGGCCGGTAAGGCAATAATCTGCGAGGCATCGCCATTGGAGGCAACGAGCGCCTGGTGAAGTTGTTCGTAGCGAATACGGGCCTCGTCGATTTGACGCAATTCGGCCTCGAGCGCGGCAGCACGCTGTGCCAACTGCGACTGGCCGCCGAGAGGCGATTCGATGCTCCGCAGGTCGGTGAGTCGATCGCCAATAGCCGCCTCGAATTGCGCAAGTTTGGCCACCTCGGCATCGAGGGCTCTTTCTGATTCGCTGACTCCGTTGGCGAGTTCGGCGACCATACTCTGTGCGCGATCGTCGCGAATTTGCTTGAGCCGTGATTCAAGCTGCTGGCGCAGAATGTCAACACACTGCGATGCGCGGGCGGCCCGTTTGTCGGTGTAGCCAAGATAAAAAACTTCGGTTTTGCCAAACTCGGCACCGCCAGGCGGATTCATCGAGAGCTTTTCACGAAAGTCGACGACGTCTTGGTCGCTCGGGAAACTGGAATTTCCGAACCACGATGGTGGTGGACCCAACTCAGTGAGCGTCGCCGAGACAACTGTCTTGCTCCGCGCGAGTTCTAACAGAGTTTCTTGCAGCGTCTTCATTTCGCTGAGGTCCGAAAACTTTCCGAGGCGATCTTCGCCCAATCCGGCGGCCGAGGGTCGAATAAGCACGCCTTGTGTTGCTTTCCATTCGCGCGGCGTCAACACCGCGTAAAGGGCCGCCAGCACAAAACCGACGACAGCCGGTGCAATCCACCAATTGCGATGCCGGACCAGAGTGTTCCAGATGTCGCGGGGCGAGACGTTGGCCGGATGATTGCTCGACATGAATGGTTCGATCACCAAGGTGAGGGTCAAAGTAACGACGATGGATGGCTGACAACGAAAGCAACCGCTGTGCCAGACATCCCGCAGAATTGATTTTCGCCCCCACAACCGGCCTAACGCTCACGCGCGCACTCAAAATAGCTACAAACAATTCAGCCACACCGCGACCTCGCGTTGCTGAGAAGCAACACGATGTGCAAATGCAACACGCGTCGCTCAGCATTCAGAGATAGTCATCTGATGTGTGGCAACACTTACTTGCATCGGTCCAGACGCAAGGCAGAGTTGGGGACTGTATTCCTTGACCAGATGCCAGATTGCCAACCGTGATTACCCAGCGAATAGAAGATCCACAACAACTCAAACACATAGCGGGCGACTGGAATCGCTTGGCGGGAGACGTTCCCTTTCGCAACTTCATGTGGCTTACCACCTGGTGGAAGCACTACGGTCGTGGCCGCGACGGATTGGCGGTGCTTGTGACGCGCGACGACAACGGAGCGGTCCACGGAATCGCTCCTTGTTACATCAAGCAGTCGCTCACGCACGGTCGCGAACTGCGGCTGTTGGGCGATGGCGAAGTCTGTAGCGACCACCTGACACTGTTGGCTGACTCGAACTTCCATGCCGAAGTGTCACGTTCGGTTGCTCGGTGGCTTTCCGAAAATCGCCATGCCTGGGATCGACTGAGCTTCGAATCGGTCGATGCCAGCGACTCGACATTCGCGATTTTGCTAGCGGCACTCGACGAAGCCGAGTGTGTGGCTCGCATTACACAAGCGGGTCGCTACTGGGCTATCGAACTGCCACCTGACTGGGACGAGTTTCTGGCGACGCAGAGCAAGTCGCATCGCAAACAACTACGACAAGCTGATCGTCGGGTGCTTTCGACACCTCGTGTGCAATGGCACCTCGTTTCGCATCTCGATGAATTGCAGCTTGCCTGGCCGATACTCGTCGACTTGCATCAAAGGCGACGAAACAGCCTAGGCGAGCCAGGTTGCTTTGCGTCAAGCAGCTTCACGGCGTTTCACCGCGAGATGTGCGAATACTTTCTCAACACGGGCCAATTGCGGTTGTCTTGGATGGAGCTCGATGGCGCGCCAGCCGCGGCCGAATATCATATTGCCAGTGGCGACACTTTGTATGGATATCAAGGGGGCGTCGACCCCGATCGTCTCGACGAAGGTCCAGGCCAGTTGTCGATGATCGCCTGTCTGCAAGCGGCCATCGCCGAAGGTCGCAGTCGTTGTGACTTGCTACGAGGCGACGAACCCTATAAGGCGCATTGGCGTGCGGCTCCGTACGAAACAATCGACTTGCATGCCATCTCACCGCGTGCATCGGCACGGATTCGTGAGTCGGCCGTCGCGACGGCAAGCAATGTCGCTCGGTGGTTGGTATCGAGCTGGGCGACGCCCTCGGCACAGTCGATTGGAAACGGAGGTTAGCGTGCATCGCCTCAAGAAAGCTGCCCTATCAAGCTACTATTATTCGACGCTCCCTTGGCGTCGATTGACCGAATGGCACCGCACGCGAACCGGCCGCTGTGTTGTGCGAGTGCTGTTCTACCATCGCGTGTCCGACGTCCATCCCACACCTTGGACAATCGGCCGAACGCAATTCGCCGAGCAAATTCATTGGCTGATGAACCGGTTTCGTATTGTGTCACTTGCTGACGCGCAGAGGGCCATCGCGAGCGGAAAGATTCACCAGCCGATGTTGGCGATAACGTTCGACGACGGATATGCGGAGAATTGCGACTTTGCAATTCCGTTGCTCCTGCGTTTGCGCGTTCCATTCACCTACTTCGTGACGACGCAAAACGTGCTGGAGCAAATTCCTTTCCTGCACGATTTGGAGCTGGGGTTGTCGTTACGTCCCAATACATCGACACAAATTATCAGTATGGCCCGCGCCGGTGTCGAAATCGGTGCGCACACTCGCACACACCGTGACTTGGCTCAAATCGAATCGGTCGACGCATTGCGTGATGAAATCACCGGATCGCGGAGCGATCTTCAACAATTGATCACAGAGCCAGTCCGTTACTTCGCGTTTCCGTTCGGGCAACACGAGAATCTATCGCAACGCGCCTTTCAAGTTGCCTACGAAGCCGGCTTCTCGGGCGTTTGCAGTGCCTACGGTGGCGTCAACACGCCTGGGGCTGATGAGTTCCACTTCGAACGAATGCACGGTGATCCCGAAATCGCGCGAATTCGCAACTGGCTTACGCTCGATCCGCGACGTCACTTATCTCGCGGCAGTTTTGATGGTGGCGACTATCGACGGCCACTGCCGCCGCCATCGCCGATCGTTGAAGTCGATTCACGGCCATCGATACTCACGGCGGGAGCGTCGCACCATGGCCCATAATTCGACGGATGCGAAATCATCGTTGTTCGCGTTGCGACCCGACACGCTGATCGGCAGCGTGTTGGTTATGCTCGCCGTAAACGTCGTCCAGCGGAGTGTCGGGTTCGGTCGGGGCATCTTTTTCTGTCGCTGGCTTGACCCCGAAGCGCTTGGCCGCTGGGAAATGGCTTACGGGTTCTTGCTATTGGCGGCACCGGTAGCCGTATTGGGGCTGCCCGGGTCGCTTGGCCGTTATCTTGAAAAATTTCGTCAGCAGGGACAACTTGGCACTTTCCTCCGTCGCACGGCAACTTGGACGTTCAGTTTAGCGGCGATAGCGGTAATGGTGATCGCCTGGCGGAATGCCGATTTTGCCTGGCTCGTATTTGGCGATCGCTCGCGCGGCGAACTGGTTGTTTTGCTGAGTGCCGTGCTCGCAATGGTGATCGGCCACCACTTTCTCGAAGCTCTCTTCGCCGGGCTTAGGCTCTTTCGCGTTGTGTCGGCAATGCACTTCACACAAAGCATGATGTTCGCAACGATTGCGCTAGCGCTTATTGCTTGGCACGATGCAGCAGCAAGCAGCGTGCTCGCCGCCTATGGAATTGCGTGCGCCATCTCGATTCTAGGCGTACTCGTGTGGTCGTACTCCCGCGTTTCGCCAGCCATCAGCGGAGCTGCCAATGCGGCCACCCCCCTGCCCCATCGAGAATTTTGGCCACCTTTGGTTCGCTTTGCCGTGTGGGTATGGGTGACAAATCTCCTGAGCAATTTGTTCGCCGTCGTCGATCGCTACATGATTCTTCACTTCAGTCGATTGTCGGCCGAAGATTCGATGACACAAGTTGCCAACTATCACGCCAGCATGATTGTGCCGGTGCTCATGATCTCGGTTGCCAACCTGCTCGTCGGTGCGATCATGCCACACTTAAGTCACGACTGGGAAAATGGTCGTCGCGGCGAGGTTTCCTTTCAAATCAACCTCACGCTTAAAACGATGCTCATCAGTATGACACTGCTGGGTTTCGTGGTTCAGTTGGCCGCTCCGTTGTTGTTCCACTTTGCTCTCGCCGGCAAGTACGACGGTGGACTGGCAGTGCTGCCCTGGACGATTGCCTCGTGCGTTTGGTTTAGCGTTCTGCTGGTTTCGCAAATCTATGTGTGGATCGCGGAGAAAACTCGCCGGGCGGCCTTGCCGCTTGGAGTCGGCATCGCCACCAACGTCGTGTTTAACCTGCTGTTGTTGCCTCGGTTTGGGTTGTTGGGGGCAGTCATTGCAACGGCGCTTGCAACATTGATCGCCTTCGTGCTGCAACTTTACGTGAATCACCGGCTCGGCATGAAGCTCCATGTTGGCACGATCGTGTTGACGGGCCTGCCGCTGATACTCACACTGCCGCCGACACTTACCGCCGTCAGTTGCGTGTTGGTGACCATCTTGCTCGCCGGTCCTGGCATGGTTGTCGACGCCGGCGAATGGCAAGTCATTCGCAGTGCGCTCGCTCGGCGGCTGAAGCGATTCACCACGTCACAGGGCGACATGGCTCATGGCTAATACCCGACTTAAGATTGCACCAGTTGTTTCGTCAGCGGCGTCGCTCGCCGAAACCTCGCGACCGTTGAAGACGATGTTCTGTGTTACGTCGCTGCCGGTCGGTGGCGCCGAGACCTTGCTAATGAATCTCGTCAGGCGATTCGATCGTGGGTTAATCGAGCCGTCGATAGTTTGCTTAAAGCAGGCGGGCCCATTGGGCGAGGAATTGGCAAATGAACTGCCAATCTACACCGGCTTATTGACGAGTAAATGGGACCTGCGAGTTCTGCCGCGACTTGCGAAGTTAATGAAAGACGAGCAGGTCGATTCCGTTGTGACAGTCGGCGCGGGAGACAAGATGTTCTGGGGTCGACTTGCCGCCCGATTGGCAAAAGTGCCGGTCGTTTGTTCGGCATTACACAGCACCGGATGGCCGGATGGCGTCGGGCGGCTCAATCGCGCTTTGACTCGCTGGACCGACGCTTTCATTGCCGTGGCCGAGCCGCACGGAGAGTTTCTCCGCGAGTTCGAGCGATTTCCGGCTGAGAAAGTCGTTGTCATTCCCAATGGCGTTGACACCCTGAGATTTGCGCCCCCAGTCGACCGCGAGATAGTTCGACGTGAGTTGGGAATTGGCGTAGCTACACCCTTGATTGGCATTCTTGCCGCATTACGGCCCGAAAAGAATCACGAGTTGTTTCTCGAAGTCGCGTCGCGAGTTCGCCGGCAAATCAGTGATTGCGAATTCCTGGTAATCGGCGATGGTCCGCGGCGCTCGTTGCTTGAAGCCGAAGCCGTGAGACTTGGCGTTGCTAGTGCCGTCCATTTTCTGGGCAGCCGCAACGACGTGCCTGAGCTGCTCGGCGCGCTCGACTTGTTAGCACTCACATCGCACAACGAGGCGAATCCCGTATCGATACTCGAGAGCATGAGCTGCGAAACTCCGGTCGTTTCGGTCGACGTAGGTTCGATTCGTGAATCGATTGCCGATGGAAAGAACGGATTTCTCTGCCCTTCGGGCGACGCCAAAATGCTCGCCGCCCGCATTGTCGAACTTATCACCGATCCTGTGCGACGCAACCAGTTTGGGGCGCGCGCGCGCCGGCACGTCGTCGAAAACGCCAGCCTCGACGTCATGGTCGGCGGCTACGAACGGCTGATCCATCGACTGTTTCGAAATTACTCACTGTAGCGGTTTGTTCGTTTCGACGCAAAGCTGCCAAGGCGTCAAGAGCGGACGCCGCCCATTCTCTAGATTTCTTTGCGCATCTTCGCGATTCTGCGACTTCGCGTCGATAAAAGCAGCTCGCCCTGGCCCCGGTGCTCGATTTGTTGCCCCTCGCAATACCGAGGTGAGCGAATCATACTTTATTTGCAAACTAGCTTCGTTCTAAGACTCACCCCTGGTCCGACTCGACACATGCTGACGGAGTTGATGCTCACCGGGCTGGCGCGGTTTATGAGCGGCGCCAGCATTCGTTGGGTTGACTGCCAACCCGACACGTGCCAGCGCGTCTATTTCGCCAACCACACTAGCCACATCGATATCGTGCTCGTTTGGTCGTCGCTTCCCCGCCATGTCCGACGGCTCACGCGTCCGGTGGCTGCCAAAGACTATTGGAGCAAAGGAATGCTGCGACGACACATTGCCCGCACTTATAACGCGATGCTCATTGATCGCCGCGAGTTTAAGGTTCATCAAAGTCCTGTCGATCTCATGCTGCGAGAAATGGGCGACACCCATTCGGTGATTATATTTCCAGAAGGTAGCCGTAGCAGTGGCGAACAAGTCGGTGAATTCAAGAGCGGGCTCTATTACATCAGCAAGAAACGCCCCGATATCGAACTCGTGCCTGTCTATCTCGATAACATGAATCGCATTTTGCCTCGGGAGGAGTTCTTGCCAATCCCGCTGCTCTCGTGCATAACATTTGGCCCCCCCATGTGGCTCGAAAACGGTGAATCGAAGAACGATTTTCTCGAACGGGCCCGCAATGCGGTACTCAAACTCCGCCGCATCGACAACGACGACGACTAAACGCATGACATCGGATGAACTCAACTGGGCAATGGCCGGCGTGGTCGGTGGCATTCTGACCGTTGCCACCGTCGTCGGTTGGGTGCTCGAACGTAAACAGAATCAACTCGGTCTCAACCCGGCGGCTATCAGTACATTTAATAGCCGATTGAGATCGTGGTGGATTATGTGCTGTCTGCTGGCGGTCGCCTTTTGGCGGGCATGGCCGACCGTGATGCTGTTCGGTGCTGTCAGCTTTTGGGCGCTCCGCGAGTACATCACACTCACGCCGACGAGGCTGGGCGACCATCGCGCACTAGGCTGGATGTTCTACGTCATCGCGCCGCTTCACTTTGTGCTCGTCGCGCTAAATCAGTATGCACTCTATAGCATCTTGATTCCCGTTTATGGATTTCTATTCATCCCGCTGCGCGTGGCAATCGCGGGCGACACCAAACGATTCTTAGAGCGGGTTGCAAAAATACAAACAGGGCTGTTAATCTGTGTCTATTGCCTCGGGTTCGCCCCGGCACTGCTCTATCTGAGTAGCATCGAAAATTACACCGACCGAGCTAGGCTGTTGTTTTTCTTCGTAGTTGTCGCGATTCTTGCTGAATCGCTGCAATTCCTCTGGGATAAACTCTACGGACAACACGTAGTCGCTCCCGAAATTAACGGTACGCGTACTTGGGAAGGTTTACTCGGCGGTGCCGTGACGACGGCAGTCATCGGGGCCGCGTTTCACGTATTTACACCCTACAGCCAAGTTTGGCACACGGCACTCGTTTGTCTGCTTGTTGCTGTGATGGTCTTCGCAGGTGCGATGACGATGTCAGCTATCAAGCGCGACCGGGGTGTGCGCGACTATGGCACGCTTGTCGAAGGGCATGGTGGGGTGCTTGATCGGATCGACGGAATTTGCTTTGCCGCGCCGATTTTCTACCACGTCTCCGATCACCTGCTGGCAATTGGCTGATGGGTCAAATTCTGGGCAATGGTGGCTAACTCGCCCATCGAACGCCCCACTTGATCACACGGCAAGTCGCCAGCTAGTTCGTCAGGAAGAGCCCGACCCCCAATGAGCCACGTGGTCACTTGCTTCGTCGGTTCGTAGACCACCGTGCGAAAGTCTGCGATAAACTGCTGGGCGTCTTCGAGGTGCGTCGCACTTAATAACGACAACTGGGGGCGATGCTTGGTTACCGCACAGGCAATTTCGCGCAGCGGCAGGGCTACCCCGAGCAATGTCACATTCCAACCATTCTCGCGCAGCACCAACTCCGCCAAGCGAATGGGCAGTTCCGCATGGTCTCCTGCCGCGGTGGTTACCATTGCAAGAGGTGCCGCTGACGACGGAGTTGGCATCATGGCGCGAATCTCGTGCAACGCACTCGCCGTCATTTCACAAGCGCGACGCTCTTCGTGAACACTTAACGTGCCTGCTTCCCAGCGATTGCCAATCTCGCGAAATGCCGGGCACAGCAACTCGTCGCCAATAGCACTGCAGGCGTGACCAAAGTGGTAGGCGGACAGGATGATTTCACGTGTCGCGGCAACGTCGCCGTTGCAGAGAGAGTCGACAAGCGAGGCAACGACCAAACCGAGGGGCTTGTGGTTCGGGCGTGTGACGACGCTCAGAATTTCGGGCCGCGCGATCTCGATGCCACTCTCGCGGGCGTGTTGCACTATATCGGCAACTGCCAGCTTGCGATGTCCGCCAGCGGTTGTCATGGCCGGCAGCCTACCGCGATCGACCCAGCGTTTGACCGACGACTCGCTGACGCCAAGCGCCCAAGCCGCCTGCTTGGGAGTCAGTGAGTAGTCGCTGCAAGGTCGCTGCATAGTATCTCACTCGATGCATTCGTCATGTGTCGACGGCGTTGGCCGTAGGGTGTTGCCACGCTAACCAAGGTTTACCGTCACGGTCTTATGTTCGGTGTAGGCATCAAGGCCAGCCTCGCCCAATTCTCGACCGATGCCGCTCTGCTTGAATCCCCCAAACGGCGCCGCAGCGTCGAAAACATCGTAGCAATTGACCCACACGGTTCCCGCCTTCACTTGCGCTGCAAATCGGTGAGCCTTGGAAATATCTCGAGTCCAGATAGCAGCCGCGAGCCCGAAGCAGGTGGCGTTCGCGCGGCGAACCAGTTCCGTCACGTCGCTGAACTTGAGCACGCTTAATACCGGTCCGAAGATCTCATCGCGGGCAATCCGCATACTGTCTTCGACATTGGTGAATAATGTGGGTTCGATGTAGTACCCTCGATCTCCGTAGCGGACTCCCCCCGAGACACAAGTCGCGCCGTCTTGCTTGCCGTAGTCGATGTATTGCATGATCTTGTCGAACTGAGCTTTGTCGACCTGCGGTCCTTGCTGCGTCGCGGGGTCAAGCGGGTCGCCGAGTCGTCGCTTCGCGTTCCGGTCTGTCAAACGATCGACGACTTCGTCGTGGATACGTTCTTCGACGAACAGCCGGCTGCCGGCACAACAGCACTGTCCTTGGTTGAAATAGAGCCCCATGTGTGCTCCCTCGATCGCACTATCGAGATCGGCATCGGCAAAAATGACGTTGGGGCTTTTACCCCCCAGCTCGAATGTAAGCCGCTTCATCGTTTCGGCGGCCGCCCGCTGAATGATCTTGGCGGTCGTTCCCTCGCCAGTGAAGGCGATCTTGTCTACGTCTGGGTGCTCGACCAGGGCCGCGCCGGCTGTTGGTCCATAACCGGGAATCACGTTGATCACACCGTCGGGAATGCCAGCCTTCTGTGCGAGCCGTGCCATTCGTAGACAAGTGAGCGGAGTCTGCTCGGCTGGTTTCATGACAATCGTACATCCGGCAGCGAGGGCGGGACCCCATTTCCAAGCCGCCATCAGCGCGGGAAAATTCCAAGGAATGATCTGACCGACCACGCCAACCGGCTCGCGGCGAGTATAGCAAAAGTGGTTGCCGCGAATGGGAATTGTCTTGCCATGAATCTTATCGGCCCAACCGGCGTAGTAACGCAGGCAATCGACGACTAACGGTAAATCGGCATGGCGTGCATCGCGGACAGGTTTGCCATTGTCGAGTGACTCGAGCGCTGCCAATTCGTCGATCTCGGCTTCGATTAAGTTTGCCAACTCGTAGATCAGCGCGCCTCGGTCGCGGGCATCCATCCGCGACCATTCGCCTTGCTCAAACTGCTTGCGGGCCGCTTTGACGGCAAGATCGACGTCTTTCTTGTCGCCTTCGGCGACTTGGCAGATCACTTCTTCGGTCGCTGGATTAATTGTCTCGAATGTCTTACCACTCGCGGAAGGCATCCACTCCCCACCGATAAAGCAGTTAGTTTGACGAACTTCAGGTTTGACGCGACGCGTTGCAATCGTAGCCATAACATTCAACCTCGCTGTTGAAGTAACGCTGTTTAGAAAAGCAATCTGTGCCAAGAGCGCAGGCAATCAGAGTTCCGAGCCCGACGCCAACAGTATTGTAGCAATTCGGTCAAACAAATGCCGAGGGGTGCTGCGAGATTAATCGAAGAGCTTTCGAAGCAAGAATACAACGCCGACAAGAATCGCTGTGAACCACGCAACAAGCCTGGGCGGCTTGTTGCGTCGTCGCCTCGATAATCCGTGGGCCGAACCTACTCCGCGTTGAGCACACCAAGCGCAGCCATTCGGACCATGTCGCTGTGGTCATTGATGGCCAACTCAGCAACTCGGTCCCGCAACGGGGTGCCCGCTTCTTTGAGATTCGCTACCGCCATAACGGCATCGAGTCGGATCAGTTCATTGCTATTGGCGAGCCCCATCTCAATGGTCGGCAAGATCGCCTTGGCAACCGAATCGTCAGCCGACGCCATGCTGGCCAGGGCGAACGCGCGCAAGTAACTCTCGCCGCTGCCATCTGCTGTGCCAGTCTTCGGCATCAGTTTGGGCACAGCCGCTTTAGCCGCCGGGCCAATGCCGCGTAGGGCGAACAACGCGCTTTGTCTTAGATCGCCGTTTTCGGAGTCGATGTCGACCAACAACGCATCGACCGCAGCGGCGGCCGAGGGACCGATGCGTCCCAGCGCGTAATTGATCTGTGCCGACGTGGACTCATCGGCCGACTCGGAAAGTTTAATCAACGCGGGGACCGCCGGTGCGGCCTTTGGTCCCACCTTTGCGAGAACTTCGATTGCGAGCTCACGCGACTCTGGTTTTTCGAGTCCGTTGATCGCTTTCGGTACGACACGATCGCCGAGACCCGCAAGAGCATCGACCAAATTGGCACGCTGTGTGGCATCGGCTTTGCCTGCTTCGGCCATTAATCGGGGTGCGACGACCTCGGCCGGTGCCGCAAGTTCGATCAACCCTTGGGCAGCCGCCTCGCGCATGTTCGGATTCTCACTTGTTAGCCCAGCGATTAATTTGTCGACAGCCACTGTCACGTTGGCTTCGCTGTTGGTGGTTTTGGCCAATGCCCAGCTCCCAACCATTGCCACGAACGGATCGTCGCACTCGACACATTTTTCCAGCGCCGCTTTGCAGTCAGTTGCGCCAATTGCTCCTAGTGCATAGCTGCCAGCCATCCGGACCGATGCGTCTTCGGATTTCGTCAATAACGCACAAATGGCATCACTCGCCGACAGTGCCGGTTTACCCACCTTTGCCAATGCAAGGCAAAGTTGGGTCTGCAACGAGGTATCGTTAGTGGTCTCGAGCGACTTTATCATTGCCGAAACCGTGCCAGCCGCATTGGGGCCAATTTCGCTAATCGCAACAGCGGCCCAATAAGCAGAATTCTCATTGCCGAGCGCTTCAATCAATAGCGGCGTCGCGTCAGCCCCTTTATCGACGGCGGCTTCGACAGCAAAGCTAGCCACTGCTTGATTGTCGCTCGCCATGGCCTTTGCAAACGCACCAGCGACTTGATCGGCCGGAAGTTGCATTGCGCGTAGCGCCTGTATCGCCTCGCGTGCAATACTCCCTTCGTTTGAGGTCACTGCCGACATCATCGTGTCGATTGTGGTCGGTGACTTGTCGCCAATTGCGGCCAGCGCTCGAATCGCGTGAAATTCGACTACCTTGTTCTTGCTAGTTGCCAGTTTTTGCAACTTCGCTGCGGTGTCTGGCGCTCCGACACCGATTCGAGTGATGGCCCTCGCTGCCCGCCACTGCACTTCAGGATTGTTGTGGTCGAGTAACTCGGTTAAGAACCTAGCGGCAGCATCCTGCGCCTGGGACGACCTTGCGAGGTCTTCAATTTTCTCGGCTAATTCCGCGACTGCCGGCGGTAGTTTTGCCTCGGGGTTCGCCTGACGAGGTGGCAGCGGCGACTGCCCCCCACACACAGAGAACATAGCAACGATCAACAGACTGGATAGCAGGTAGCGAGGAATCATCGATGTCAGGCCTTTTGCAGATGCAATTTGGTGATAAGAACTTGGCTCGTTCGGACGGGTTGGGAACCTCAGCCAACCTGGCTTTCGAGTTCGCGATTGAGATTGATGAGGAACCGCAGCGCTGTCGCGACGGTCTGTTGCGGATAGTTATCTCTATTCTGCTGCAACACGCCGCGGAAATCCCTAATTGCATTCGATGCTGCGGTGAACTCTGACATCGACAACAGGCCCGACGTTGCCAGTTGTGCGAACGCCTCGTCGATCGTGCTCCGGAAGTCATCGAACTGCTTCTCGCGGCAGAGAATGGGCCATTGGATTTGACCCGTCGTAGGATCGAACTGCGAATCGCTCAGAGGTTGCAAGAGTGTCCGAGCAAAAAATGCCTCGCGAGACTGCTGGCGAGCATACGACTCTTCAGCCATGCGTTGGTTGTAGATATCGCGCCGCGCCCAATAGGTTTCGACGCTCTTCACACGGTTATCGAGATACTGACTGCGGGCGGCCTCGAAATTACCAGCCGCGACGCTGTTGTTGAGATTTCGCTCGCCCTGTGAGCGAATCACGTCGGCCATGCCACGCGAGTAGCTCTCGCCAACGGTCGACGCACGATTGTCGACCCAACCGCCGCCGTAGAATTGAGCTTGGGCCACGTAGCCGGTCGCGACGATCGCTCCACCGTAGATCGCGGACATCAACACTATTTTTACGCCGTTCATCTCGTAAGTCTCCCGACCAGGGGTGGTTCGTTTTCGGTATTCTAGCAAAGCCGATGCCAGTAATCGACCGGTTACACAAATTCTCAGCCATTGTTACCCGTTGCGCTTCACACAAATTCCGGCAAGGGCGAAGTACCAGTTTAATTTACTCACGATGGGGGTGGGAAGCCAATTGATTTTTGGCGGAAGTTTCGCACCGGGGAAAAACGAAAATCGTACACCGCCGGCCCCGGCCCCTTCGCTTGGCTAAATTCGATCGATGCAAACGTTTCGATCGATGCAATCGCGTCAGATGTCCGGTTTTTACAAAGCACAGAAACTGCGATCGACTACGCCCTCGCGTTGACCGTTCGCCCCGGTACCGCTATTCTACTGGGCTCGGCAGCAGTCCTATGGGAATGCGGCTGAGGGTTGCTGCGGGTGTTCGGCCCATCCGCGAGCTATTTTCGCTGTTAATCTGGCCGCCATAACGTCGGACGCCCGTTGCCGAGGCTCGTTGCCCCGCCGGGACATAGCCGATGTGCAAAACTGGCCGCTGTGCCAAAAAACCGGAGATCGTATGTCGAGTCTAGTTAACGAGTTGGTAGAGGCAGGGGTTCACTTTGGCCACCGTTCGAGTCGGTGGAATCCGAAAATGCGGCCGTATATCTACGCCCGCAAGAACGCCATACATATTATCGACATCAAGGAAACGATTCGCGGGCTGCTGCGTGCGAAGAAATACCTTGCTCAAGTCGCGGCCAAGAATGGCACAATTCTATTTGTTGGCACAAAGCGCCAAGCGGCTGAAACGATCGAGCGCGAGGCACTCCGGTGCGGACAACCGTTTGTGAACGAACGGTGGCTTGGAGGCACTCTTACTAATTTCCGCACAATTCGTAACCGGCTCACCCGGCTTGAGGAACTTGAAAACCTCAAAACAACCGGCGAAATCAATAGCTACTCGAAAAAAATGCAGTCGGCCATCGCGCGTGAATACCGCAAGATGCACCGCAACCTGAATGGTATGCGGACGATGACGCGGCTTCCCGAGTGCATGGTGATTATAGATCCACACAAAGAGAAGAACGCGGTGAAAGAGGCCCAAAAGTTGGGTGTCGCGACCGTTGCGTTAATCGATACCGATTGCGACCCCGATACCATCGACCTGCCGATTCCCGGTAACGATGACAGCATGCGATCAATCGAGATGATCTGTGGCATTCTTGCCGATGCAGTTTTGGCCGGTAGAACGCAGTCGAAGATCGATCAGCAATCGGCCAACGAAGGCAAAGATGCCCCGGCTCCAACCGCCACCGTAGCCGAGTAGGCTACGCGAGACTGTAAGCATGAATCGATGATAGTGGTAACCGGCAATTGTCGACCGCAGCGGCGGGCTGACGGCGTGATCAGATATCAAAGCCCTTCCATACTCAATAAACTGAAAGAAATCAGGGGAGAATAAAGTCCCATGGCGGAAATCACCGCAGCTTTGGTCAAGCAACTACGCGAAGAAACGCAGCTACCAATGATGGACTGCAAAAAGGCCCTCGCTGAATCGGGCGGCGATGTCGAGGCCGCGAAGCAGGCGCTGCGCGAGAAGGGCAAAGTGCTGATGGGCACCCGTTCTGATCGTTCGACTGAAGAGGGTCGTATTGCGATATTCAGTGGTCCGAATGCGGGCGCAATCGTCGAGTTGCAAGTCGAATCGGCACCTGTTGCCGGGCACGAAGAGGTCGTCCAACTCGCCGCCGATCTAGCCCAGCAATTGGCCACCGGTCCCGGAGCCGCGACGGCCGAAGAGTTGTGGCAGCAGCCTTGTCCCAGCCAACAGGGAAAAACGCTGCAAGACGTGAAGGATGATATCGAAAATCGAATGCGCGAAGTCTGTCGCCTTTCGCGACTTTTGCGCGTTGATGCGGCCAGCGGTGGTTACGTCCACCACGATGGTCGTACTGGTGTGCTGCTCGAAATCGAAGGCTCGAACGATTCACTGGCCCGCGAAATTAGCATGCATGTCGCTGCGATGAAGCCACAAGCTGTCAACAAAGATGCCCTCGACCCGACGGCCGTTGAGAAAGAGCGGCAGACACAAATCGAACGTGCCCGCAAAGAAGGTAAGCCCGACAATATAATCGAGAAAATGATTGAAGGACGGATGCGAAACTTCTTCAGCGAGGTCGTGCTCGAAGAACAGCCGTTTATCAAAGACGACAAGCAATCGGTCGGAAAAATTGCCGCCGAAGGTGGTTTAAAGCTGAAGAGTTTCACGATGTGGAAGCTGGGCGAAACCGCCCCTGACTCACCGGCAGCTTAAGCCGCAAATAGAGTTAAAAGCGATTAGAACGCCCCGCTAACCGATTGTCGGCGGAGCGTTTTTTTGTTGATTGCGTCAGTAAGTGACTGCACGAAACCCAACTGGATGGTTAACATAAGGGTAGTCGCCACCCCGGTCCCCTTCGCCACGAAGTTTGCCATGCTCGAGAGCGAAACTGCTGCTGGTCCGTATAAACGCATTATTCTCAAGCTGTCGGGCGAGAGCTTCGGCCCCGCCGGCGAGCGCGGGATTAGTATGCGAGAAGTGGTGCATATCGCCCGGCAAACAATTCGAGCTGCCGAGCAAGGTGTCGAAATTGGAATTGTCATAGGTGGTGGCAACATCCTGAGAGGAGCACAATTCAAGGCGGGCAATGCAAATATTCAAGAGGCCACAGCCCACTACATGGGCATGTTGGCTACGGTCATTAATGGGCTTGCCCTGCAAGACGCGATCGAAGGACTCGGCTTTCCCACCCGCCTTATGACGGCAATCAAAATGGATGGCGTCGCCGAGCCATTCATTCGACGACGTGCGAAGAGACATTTGGAGAAAGGCCGCATCGTGATTTTGGCGGCAGGCACCGGTGCACCGTTCGTAACAACCGACACAGCAGCCGCACAAAAGGCATTGGAACTCGATGCCGACATCTTGATGAAGGCAACACGAGTCGATGGTGTGTACAGCGACGACCCTGAAAAAAATCCCCACGCAGTGCTCTACAGTCAATTGACGTATAACGATGTTCGCGAGAAGAATCTGCGAGTGATGGACACAACCGCCATCGCTCAGTGCATGGAACACGATCTACCGATTCTCGTGTTCAACTATCGAACCGATGGCAACATCGAACGCGCAGCACGTGGCGAGTTAATCGGCACGTATGTGTCGAGTAGCGCCGCTGTTACTCACGCCAGTTAGAAGATTACTGCCCCCTAACGTCCGCAAAGCGAGCCAACACAATGAGCGTTGAGGAAGTATCACTCGATGCCGAAGCACGCATGGAAAAAGCGATCGGCAAACTCAAAGGCGACTTAACCGGCATTCGCACCGGTCGGGCGAACGCCGGGTTAGTCGATTCGCTCAGGGTCGACGCCTACGGATCACCGACGCCGCTCAAACAACTCGGCAGCGTTAGCGTCCCCGAGCCACAGCAGATTCTCATTCGCCCCTTTGATCCTTCGGTCCTGAAGGATATCGAAAAAGCCATCATCGCCAGTGACCTTGGGCTTGCACCCCAAAACGATGGCAAGGTGATCCGCCTCAATATTCCCGCGCTATCGGGTGACGTCCGCCGCAGTATGGTAGCCCGGACGAAAGAACTCGCCGAAGAGACGAAGGTGTCAATCCGCAATGTTCGTCGCGACGCCAACAAAGCGATTGACACGGCTGAAAAGGCGAAGGAGATTGGAGAAGATGTACAAAAGAGTTTGAAAGACGAAATTCAAGAACTGACGAAGAAGTACGAAGATCAGGCGACAGAGTTAGCGAAAGCGAAGGAAGCAGAAGTGATGGAAGAATAGCCGAGCGGTCCGCTGTTTACGCCCGATAGGCACTCTCTCGGCCAAACGCGACAGTCGTCGCATCCACGTTATATCATCCTTAAATGGTCCTCTCTTCAATGATTATTCGGCCGCAATCTCGCTCATCAGGGTGCAAGGCCGCTGATTTCCCCCATCTCGTGCCTGTGCAACGAGCCAGCGTTGCATTCCTGCTGGCCGCGACGCTAATGCTCGGCGTGGGTTTGGCTCCAAAGGCGTTTGCGACGCACCTGAAGGTGTTTGTGCTAGCCGGTCAAAGCAATATGGTCGGCAACATTAATGTCGACAATTTCGCTGCCGGAGAGCCGACGGTATTCCCCGAAATCCTCTTCACCCGCGATGACGATTTCAATGTCGACCCCTGGGGAGCGATGATGCCCCGGCGTAATGGCACCGGTCCCCGTCGATGGTATGGCCCTGAATATGGTTTAGGCCGCGAATTATTGGATCAGGGCTATGACGATTTTGCCTTCATAAAATTTGCCCGTAGCGGAACGAGTTTAGCGAAATCTTGGTATCCCGACGGATCTCTGCGAAACGAATTTTATAGTTTCGTCGACAATGCCCTCGCCGAGTTGACCAGTTCAGGGCACACATACGAATTGGCGTCATTCGTTTGGAATCAAGGGAGTGGTGACGCCGGAGTGCTAGATAACGCTCTCGAATACGACGTCAACCTTTCGCAGTTTGTTGCAGAGATTGAATCCCGCTACTCGCCAACGACCACGATCCTGAATCGCTACCACATATCCTCCAATCGTACGTACGTCACTGAGATTCGCGAAAGTCAACGCGAATTTGCTGACGGCCACAGTCGTGCCTTCATCGTAAATACCGACGACTTAGCGTTAAAAAGCGATAACATCCATTTCCTCCCCGAATCTAGCATTGAAGTTGGGCGTCGATACGCTAACGAG
>JBGSWC010000251.1:0-2774 GCA_041752635.1 Pirellulales bacterium
CGCTTGAGACTCGCCCGCACGGCGGTCGAGGCCCAGCTCGACACGGTGAGCGCGAGAATCATCAGCACAACGACCAGCCCGGCGCGGAGGCCAAGTTGCTCGCCGAGCGTGATCCACTCGGCGGGCGAGAGTTCCGAGAACTCGAAGTTCGTCACGTGCGAGAGGGCTTTGTCGTAAACCGTCTGATCGGCGGGAGCTTTCGCGGTGTCGATAGTCGACGTGACAGCGGCAGCTTGGGCGAGTAGGTATTGCATGGCGTCGTGACTCGATAAAGCAAGCTTGAAACGTTTGCGGCTAAATAGTCGAATCGCCACGAACCAACAAGCCTGACGCGAAAGAGTGCTATCAAAATGAGCGAACTGGTCTGGCCGATGCTCCACGGCAGTTCTACACTCCGCCGCGATCGTTTCAGTGTCAGGGCGATGATCGAACGTTGTCACCGGGTGGGCTCTGTTGGAGTGAGACTTCGACGAGGCGTAGCTCGTCGGCTATGGCAGTGATGTCAGGCTCTGATTTCAGCATGAGGCCGGGCCAGGAAGGGAAGTGTCGATGCGCAGTATTGCGATCATCAATCAAAAGGGAGGCGTTGGGAAAACGACCACTGCCGTGAACCTGAGTGCTGCGCTGGCAGCCGCGGGCAAACGTGTGGGGCTCGTCGACCTCGACCCCCAGGCCCATGCTTCGTTGCATTTGGGCATCGATCCGAAGAGTGCCCGCAACACGACCTATCACCTGCTCACAGGCGACGCCGAGTTTGCCCACTTGTGGCGTCCCGCGACTAACAATCTGAGAGTTGCCGCGGGACACCTCGATCTTGCGGCGGCCGAGGTCGAAACGGCCGGCGTTGTGGGGCGTGAAGTGATTCTGCGCGATAAGCTGGCGCGAGTGGCCGATGAGTTTGACTATATCCTTGTCGACTGTCCACCATCGCTCGGTGTGCTCACGATTAATGCCTTGGCGGCCGTCGACGACGTGTTTTTGCCTTTGCAACCCCACTTTCTGGCGCTCCACGGCTTGAGCAAGCTGATGCAGTCGGTCGGCCTGGTCGCCGAGCGACTCAACCCGCGTCTTCGTATGGCGGGCGTGGTGCTCTGCATGTACGACAGCGGCACCCGGCTCGCGGCCGAAGTCGCCAGCGATGTCGAGCAGTATTTCACTCAGCTCCGCGAGCAAGGCCCGGTGTGGAACAACGTGCGGCTGTTTGAAGCGCGTGTCCGCCGCAACATTCGCTTGGCCGAGGCGCCGAGTTGTGGGCAATCGATTTTTGACTACGCACCCGACTCTCCGGGCGCCGGCGACTATACATCGTTGGCGGCCGAGGTGCTGAATTACTACGCCGGTCGCGAGCTGCTCGCCGCCGCTTGATCCCATTCTCTTCGATGAGTTTGAGTGCCACCATGTCGACAACCACACTCACCGCGTCACCAGTTGGCTCGATTGTTGAGACTGTTCGCAATCGACTGCGACTATTACGTTGGCACACCAAGGGGTGTCCCGCGCCGCCGCCACACATTGTCAAACAGCGGGCGATTGTCGAGCAGGCCGAGCGTTTCGGCATTCGCAATCTGGTAGAGACCGGCACCTTTCGCGGCGACATGATAGCCGCGATGCTGGGGCGGTTCGAGACCATTTATTCGATCGAACTGAGCGAAGAGTTTCACCGCGCCGCCTGCGAACGATTCGCGACGCAACCGCACGTGCGGCTCGTTCAGGGCGACAGCGGCGAGAAGCTGGCCGAGGTTGTCGAACAACTCGACGGACCCGCGCTGTTTTGGCTCGATGGCCACTACTCGGGTGGAAACACCGCCCAGGCCGAGATCGACACGCCGATCTTTGGCGAGTTGGCCACGCTGTTCGCGCAGCAACCGTTGCGGCATGTGATTTTGATTGACGATGCCCGTTTGTTCGGCAGCGACCCGGGCTACCCAACGATTGAGCAGCTACAGAAATTCGTGAGCCAACACGCCCCCGGTGCGGGCTTCGTGGTGGCGAACGACGCAATTCGCATCACACCAGCGGCGTGAATGACGCGCGCCAGTCGGGCTTAGCTGGTGATCTTCTCGACCTTGACCCGCGTGTACATGGCACGATGGCCCGTGTGGCGGCGGCTGTTCTTGCGACGGCGTAGCTTCACGACGTCGATCTTGGGCCCCTGGGTGGTGCCGACGATTTCGACAGCGATGCTGGCACCGTCGACCGTGGGAGTGCCCAGCTTAAGATCGTCGCCCGTGCCGACAGCCAACACACGATCGAGAGTCAGCTTGTCGCCGGGCGTACCTTCGCGATAGGCGAGGTTGATTTCCTGGCCTTCAGTGATTTTGTGCTGACGCCCGCCGTCGACGATAATCGCGTACATAGAATCCTCGTGAAAACTCTCAAACAACCCATTCGCAGGCCAAACCACCCTCGCGAGCCCCGAAATATAACGCCCATCGAGCGGCGGGCCAAGGGGTCGAAGCTCGGTGAGGGGCCAAACGGGGGCGGGGGAAATCGATCGAACGCTGGTGCTACGATATTTTTGCGAGTTCGATAGCCAGGTCGCGTAGCTCGCCGGCGATGAAAAACGAGCCGCTGATGACGACCAGTTGTGTCGGGTCGGTTTCCGCCACAGCGAAGCGAAGAGCCGCTGCCGGATCGCTCACCACGGTGACATTGGCAACGCTTTGTGGCCCCCACAGCCCCGCCAATACTTCGGGCTCGACGGCGCGAGGGTTTTCGACGTAGCGAGTCGCGACGACGCGCTCGAAGTGCGGTGCCCAAGCGCCGACGATGGC
>JBGSWC010000252.1:0-4207 GCA_041752635.1 Pirellulales bacterium
GTAAATCACCAAATGCAGCCACACTCGCCGAGGGCGTGGATGAGGGGGGGGTAGCGGCAATTTCCGCCATCCACCGTCTGGCGACAGTGGCTACATTCGGGCGGTGGCTACATTTCCTGTACTCGTTTCACGAGATGGGTGATTCGCTCGGCGGCGGCGGGTGTTTTTGTCACGGGCAGCCCCGCTTCGCACCAGCGGAGCCAATTCGCCAGCGACAACACGACACCACTGATGTCGAATGCGGCGATGATCTTGCGATCGGACTCGCCAAGCGGAATCACCTGCGAATATGCGTCAATAGCCACTTGCCGATCAGCGGCTGTGCCGGGGATGCTGCCAGACAATCGGGCAACATCCAGCAACGGTGTGTCAATCGTGGCCGCGGCGAAGTCGATGATTCCCGATACATTGTTTCCATCGAACAGGAAATTGTCACGCCACGCGTCGCCCCAGACGTGACAAGTTGGTAGGGCTAAGTCGTTAGCCACGTTGACAAAAACCAATGCATCGCGGGCGATACCAAACATCGTCTCGGGCTGTGGAACTTTGACGGTGTTCTCGGCAACACGCAACCGTCGAGGGGCGACCGGCCTTGGCTCCTTCAGCAGCGTTTCTAGCATACGCAGTCGCCGCTGCATGGCAAACGAACGATCTTTGCTTCGACTCGGGAGCAGCTGGTGGAGCGACGCAAGTGCCGACGCCGCGCTGCGCGAATGGACGGCTTGCCAATCGTTGGTAGCGACGGTCGAGCCGGGGAGCCATGTTTGCAGTTGCCACCGATAGCCGCGAAACGAGGGCCGCCCATAAGCTCCGTGGCGGACCGCAACAAGCGGATGCTGCCTCGCCTCGGCTACGCTCAGCAAGAATGCTTCAAAGGCAATCGATGCCTGCGACCACGAGTCGGGTAGTGCGTCGAGACGATAGTCCTCGCCTGCCGAAACCCGAAAGACGCGGCCATCGCTCAGCCCGCCGCCGACCGGATGTACCAATTTGCAACGGCCCGCAATTTCCGGCCATGCGGTCTCAAGCACCTCGCGGACCAAATTTTGTTGGATGGCGTCCATAAATTTCGGGTGTCAAAGCACGCAGGCTGCGGTATATTCATGGGTCCCGGCGACGACGCGTCGCCCCGACCTCGGATTCTTACCATTGGCGCGACCGCTACAATCCCGCCCGTCGCGTCGCTACCGATAAGTTTTTTCCTACGACTTTTGGAGTCTAGTTTTATGAAGTTTCACCCCCTTTTTAGTGTCCTGTTGCTGACATTCCTAGCGACGTGTTTGCAAAGCCAAGCGATGGCCGACGACGTTGCGGCCGAAGCCGACAAGCCCACGGGCGACAATGCCGTCGCCGCGGAGACAGACGAAAAAAAGGCGGAATCGAGTAGCAGCGACAAGCCAGCCGAGAAGCCCAAGTATCCCCCCTATTCGTCGGTGCTAAAAGAGATGAAGCGTGTCGATGGGCTCATCACGCTGCATTACGACGACACCAAGATGTTGGCCGAACTCAAGCCCGCCGACCTCAATACCGACTTCTTTGTGCTGATCACTATCGCCAAAGGAATCGGTCAGCGGCCGCTGCTTGGTGGCTATAGCTGGGGCTTTGGTGACGATTGGGTGTGGCAGTTTCGCAAAGTGGGCGACCGATTGCAGATCGTCCGCCGCAACATTCGATTTAGGGCCGAGAGCGACAGTCCGAGCGAGAAAGCGGTGAAGCTCGCTTATACCGACAGTGTGCTGTTCAGCCTGCCAATCGCGACGCAGGGTCCGGGCAATTCGTTAGTCGTCGACATGACTCCCGTCTTCATGAGCGACTTGCCACAGATCGACCAAGCACTACCCGGCTTTGTTTTTTCGCCGAGCAAAAGTAGCTGGGCCGAGGTAAATGGGTTCGACAAGAACATCGAACTACAAGTCGCGGCGACCTACGCGTCGAAGGGGAGCAGCTACATCGAAACGGTTCCCGACTCGCGCGGCGTAACGGTGAACGTCCATTACAGCATCAGCAAACTGCCGAAGACGAGCTACCGCCCGCGTTTGGCTGACGACCGGGTGGGATATTTCTTGACGGCAGTGAAAGACTTCTCGAAGTCGGAACAAGAAGACCGCTTCGTGCGGTACATCAACCGCTGGAACCTTGAAAAGTCGGAATCGGGTGCGGCGAAGTCGCCGCCGAAGGAGCCGATTGTGTTCTGGCTCGAAAAGACGATTCCGTTTAAGTATCGCAAGCCGATCCGCGACGGCATTGCCGAGTGGAATAAGGCGTTCGAGAAAGCAGGCTACTATGACGCCATCGATGTCCGCCAGCAGCCCGACGACGCTAAGTGGGAACCGGGCGATGTAAACTACAACACGTTCCGCTGGATCACGTCGGGTGCCGGATTCGCTATGGGCCCCTCGCGGGTGAATCCGACGACCGGTCAGATTCTCGATGCCGACATTATTTTTGATGCCGACTTCGTGCAGTTCTGGAAGCAAGAATACGAGACGTTTACTCCCAAAGGCATCGAAGCGCTCACGGGTGGACCGAACACGCTCGAAGGCTACCACGCCGCTCAACAGAACTTGCCCCTGTGGGCTCGCCAACGAAGCCACTCGAATTGCACCTGCAATCTGCTCGGCGGCATGTCGCGAAATTTGGCACTCGGTGCCACTGTCGCAGCCGCGCGCAAGCGGAGCCCCCAAGAACTCGACAAACTGATCATGCAGGGGCTCAAAGAAGTGACCATGCACGAAGTCGGCCACACGCTTGGTTTAAGGCACAATTTCGTCGCGAGTACGCTCTACTCGATTGAAGAAATGCAGGATGTCGAGAAGACCAGCAAGACCGGCCTCACCGCTTCGGTGATGGACTACTCGCCCGTGAACCTCGTGCCGTCGGATATGAAGCAGGGCGATTACTACAGCACGACAATTGGCCCCTACGATTATTGGGCCATCGAATATGGCTACACGCCGATCAAGGCCAGCTCGTCGGAAGGCGAAGTGGCCGAACTAAACAAGATCGCCGCCCGCAGTGGTGAACCGGAACTTGCATTCCTGACCGA
The DNA here is from genome assembly GCA_041752635.1 of Pirellulales bacterium. Taxonomy (GTDB): domain Bacteria; phylum Planctomycetota; class Planctomycetia; order Pirellulales; family Lacipirellulaceae; genus JBGSWC01. Next base: position 3,047 of record JBGSWC010000252.1, read on the forward strand.
CGAAGACACTCGTGGCATCGACCCCGATCCTCACAGCTTTCGCTTCGACATGAGCAACAACCTCATCGAGTACGCGCGCTCGCAGGCGAAGCTTGTTGCCGAGGCAATGCCGAGCGTCGTCGAGCAAGCGACGAATGATGGTGAGGGCTATCAAAGGGCTCGCCAAGCCTTCGGCGTACTACTAGGCACTCACGGAAAGGTCATGTTTCAGGCGTCGCGCTACATTGGCGGCCTGCATGTCGACCGCAGCCACAAGGGCGATAAGGACGCTCAGCCCCCCTTCGAGGTCGTTTCGGCAGCGCGACAACGTGAAGCTTTGGCGTTGCTCGAAGAACAGGTCTTTAGCGACAAGCCGTTCAACTTCCCGGCCGACCTTTACAATAACCTAGCCGCCTCGCACTGGGACCATTGGGGGAGCGATGTTCCCGACCGCCCTGACTACCCGGCTCACAGTGTGATCTTGATGTGGCAACAGCGAATTCTCGGCCAACTCCTCTCGCCATTAACACTCGAACGACTCCACGATAGCGAGCTCAAAGTCGCGGCCGATGGCGATGCGTTCACCACGGTCGAATTGCTCGAAGGGCTGACCAACTCCATCTTCGGCGACCTCGAACCAGTCGCCGATGGCAAATTCACGACCCGCGATCCGGCTGTGTCGAGCTTGCGTCGCAATTTGCAGCGAAGCTATCTGAAGGAACTGTCGAACCTGAGCCTCGGTCGCACCAGCGCGCCGGCCGATTGCGAAACGGTAGCCTACGGCGAACTGGGTCGACTGCAAGAGAAAATCGACAACTACCTAGAAAAGTCGGGCGAGCTCGACACCTATACCCGCTCGCACCTCAAGGAAACTTCGGCGCGCATCGCCAAGGTGCTTGAAGCGACCGTAGTGACCACTCCGTAGTCGCCAATCCGAAGCTTGGCGAGCCGGGGACTAACGTCTCCGGCTTGCCAGCTATAAAATCCAGGCTTGCTTAATTTTGTGCGGAGCGAGTCATGGAAAAAATTGCGATCATTGGAATCGGCGACGACGGCATCGATGCCTTGCCGATGGCGGTGCGTGGTCGCATCGAGCAAGCGGCGGTCGTGCTTGGTGATGAGCGGTTGCTGAAGTCACTGCCCGAATCGGTCACCGGCGAGCGACGCGCTTTGACAGGTGAC
>JBGSWC010000253.1:0-4082 GCA_041752635.1 Pirellulales bacterium
GACAATTACTACCAATTTGCTCATGACCGTTTCCTATGCTGGGGACGAATAACCACCGCGACGACTGTGGGCTGGTTGACCTACTTGCCTCATAATTCTGTCCGCCGCACGATCCATTTGCAATGACTCACGAATCTTCACAATCAACTCGCTCCACCACAGCCACACGCAATGGTTCGACCTTCGCCAGACAGTGGAAAGTTACCCGAGGCCAGGCACCCCCCAGCAACAGTGAAAGTTTTGACCGTTTTGACCACGATATGGCCAACACGATTGGAGCGGACAAAACCCCGCATTTTGTCTTTCGCCGGAATTGCAAAAATGTCTTGTTTTGCAGTCGATTTCGAGCATTACCGGTGAATTTCGTAGCTGGGTTTTGACCGACCAGTTGGCGACGTTTTGGACAAAACCCAATTGGGGGATTTCGGAATGCGGAATGGGACGCTCCGTCATGCTCGCCGGGTGCCACCCTCTGGCTTGTCCAGCAGAGCCCATGGTCCCTGAATTTAGTCGCGCGGCCAACAATTCGATCGAAGTGCAAAAGTCGGCGACTTTTGCACCGACCCCGTGCACGAAACCACGTGAATCACTATCCCAAACGAAACGGGCAGATGCAAAATTCGCCGAATTTAAGTTCATTTCCGTCACTTTCGGGCGCACAAAATTCATTCAAGGCACTGACTTTTCACTTCCGCCATTCTCACGACTGGCACCACGCTAACAGCGCCGTAGCCAACCCCGAATGTAGAGTACCGCGCGGCTACTTTCCACAACGAAAAATGGCCACCCTTGGGAGTCGGATTTGCGAAGAGTGGCGATGTCGTCAATCGTCCGTAACTGCTTTCACGCAAACAAGTTACGGCGGTGCCTTGAGTTCGCGTAGGATGTCGCCCAGAAGTCCGCGCGCACGTACGGGACTGTGGGAGCCATGGGTAGGGTAAACTGCCCAGGGGCACCCGATTCGGTCGAACTCGACGGCGCCAACACAACGGTGCCAACACATCGGTGGCCCGACGAAACTCACCGCTTCGGACTCTGCTCAATATAATTCTGCACCGAAGTCTTCGCCGCCTCCACCGCGGCCGCGATTCGTTGGGGTTCGTGTTCGATGTGTTGACGCATCCGGCGGACTTCGCTGTCGATTTTTTCGAGCTCACCCCGCAAGCGTTCGGCCTCACCCCGAGCCGATTGTTCGCGGTAGTACAGGTCGGTCACGTCGAGCGGTTCGGCGCGGGTGATGTTGTATTCGCGACGCAGCTCAGCCCGTGCCTCGTCGCGGCATGCTTCCAGCTCGGCTTCGCTGAGTTGCTGTACCTGTTTGGGGCGCTGCTGCAATTCTTCCCACTGCTGCTTTTCAACGGCGACCATGCCGAGCGTTTGGAGCACTGCATCGGCCGCTTTGCGATTCCGCTCGATGACCTGTCGCTGATGCTCGGCGTCAAGCTTCGCAAGCGCAAGCTCCTGTTCGCGTTCGACGGCGCGAATGCGTTTGGTCTTCTCGAATTCAGCAGCCGCGGCCAACTCTTCGAGGTCGGCGTGCTCGTGCTCGGTTTCTTTCTTGCGACGAGCGATCTCATCGGCCAGCCGACCGACTTCGAGCGCTTCGCCCCGCAAGTCGGTCAACGTGCTGATTTCTGCGCGTAACGCATCGCGACGCATTTCGAGTTCTTCGGTCTCGCGGCTGAGTTCGGCCTGTTTGGCGGCAAACGTGGCCGTGAGTTGCTCGACTTTGAGATTGTGCTCACGGGTAGCTCGTTCGAGTTGGGTACTCAGCGATTCGCCCCCTTGCGAGACACGCTCGATCACGGTCGCATAACCGGCTCGCACCTCATCGGCCCGCGTCGCGGCCTCGGCGACGCGAGCTTTTTCTTGTGCGATTTGCAACTCCAGTTCCTTAATCTGCCGCTCATGCCGCTCGCGACATCGCTGATCTTCACTCTCGGCTTCACGGAGCTTGAGCTCGTATTCGAGCTCGTGCAGTTGCAATTCACCCGGCGATATCGGGCCGCGTGCTTTTGCATTGAGTTTTTGCAATAACTCAATGGCGAGGTCTTTGGCTTCCTGGGCTTTGAGTGACTGGATGGAGCTTTCGGTGTGGGGCATAGTTGAATCGTCTTTGAGGCTTGGGACTTGGATGCTGCCTTTCGCGATCGGACCTGGATAGATCGTGTCTGCTGAACCGCACAGCCGGCGACGAACGATAGCTTAGTTCGGTTGAATCGCGATAACGGTTGACATCACAGTAACACAACGGTGCAGACTCGCTAAATCCTGCATCGAGCAAGCAGTCTTGGGCTACCGCTCATCATTCGGATGTGGCAGCAAACGGTCGCGATCGTAGGGTGGGTCGACGTGTTCGGGCATGGTGTCTTCGGGATATTGGTGTTGCCAGTCGATACGATCTTGTTCAGTCGCGTAGAACTTGTTGTACAGGTAAAGGTCTTCTTCGCTGCAGCCACCGAGGATATCGAGATGGCAACACCAACCGCTGCCGGGCGGAAAATCGGTCGTGATTTCCAACAGCACGTCTTCGGTCAGCAAAACGTACAACTCGCGGTCGCTCAAATGATCGGTATTCGACAGATAGACGTCGAGTTTCGCAAGTTCGTCGATGAGTTGCCATAGCGTTTTGGTGAGCGCGTCGTCGTCGAGTTCGTCGCTAGGAGTGATCGCGAATCCCCGCTCGGTGAGTTGCTTGAAGTGGCAAGTTTCTTCGGCATTTTCATAGTCCAAGACTCCCTGCCAAAACTGTTCCGCGAGTCCCGGCGGGATCTCGTCGCTCTCCCACGAAGTCATCTCGCCTCCGGCCGCATCGCGAGCCGCTTCGCGGAGTTCGTTGATGCGGATTTGTTGATCGATGTCGGACGTGAGGTCGTTGGACTGCATCGCAATCTCTCGTGGTACAAACAACGGGTACAGACAGCTTACCAAATATTGCCACCAACTCAACCAAATTCGTCTTGTGTCGAGCCGCGATTCCTATTCCCGTCGCACCTGTTCGTGCGTTACAGATACGGGCGGATTTTGGTCTGTCAGCCACCGTTGCGTTGCCTCATCCAGCACTGGATGACAAGCCACGCGGTAGTCGATGGCGACCCCATTGCGATGTCTCGACCATTCTCGGTAAAACTAGAAACCACCATGATACTACTGGTGAATCCAAATGTCCGAATCATACTCACCAATCGCCCGCGCGGCGATTTTTGAAATCATCGAAAACCAGTTGCGCGATCGAACGCCGCCGGAAACGAAGCAGACGTACGACCGATTGATCGCCGACGGTTACTCGCACGATGAAACAATGAAACTGCTCGGTTTTGTCGTCGCGTGCGAAATCTCCGATGTATTACGAGAACGCAAGCCATTCAATCTTCCGCGTTACGTCGTCGCTTTGAACGCGCTGCCTGAATTGCCGTGGGACGATGAGGAAGAATGAGTTGGGCAGTCGGCCACAATCTTTCGGCCATGCGGCTGCGCTCCCATTTCTTCACGAATGTTAGGTGCTAAGCCCCGCCTCGCGCCAGTCGCTCACAAAGTGAATCGCCCCACCATCCTCTTCGCTTTCGACAACCCGCTGACAGAGATCGACCAAGTGCTTGTGATGTGTGAAGAACAGAATCTGTGTTTGAGACGCGAGTTGAAGCAACGTGCGAATCGCGGCAGCGGCTCGGGTGTCGTCAAATGACAACAAAATATCGTCGACGATAAAGGGAATCCGCGGGTGGCTGTCGAACCAATGTTCGATGGTCGCCAGTCGGAGCGCGAGGAACAGTTGATCGCGCGATCCTTCGCTCATCTGCTCGATCGCCAGCGTCGTGCCGTCGGGACGCACGCCGAGCAGCACATCTCCCTTGTCGTCGAAATCGGGACGCAGCCCGGTAAACGATTCGCACGTTAAATCGCGAAAGTATCGGCTCGCTGCCGACACCACCGGCCCCTGGGCCTTCGCCTGGTATCGCTCGATGGTCCGCTTGAGCAATTCGCCCGCGATGGTGCTCACAATATAGTCGCGCGAGTCATCGACAATTTGAGTGAGCCTGAACTGACGCTCGGCCAACTTGTCGGCCGCGGCCGACTCGCCG